>JAHOYU010000022.1 GCA_019038625.1 Candidatus Latescibacterota bacterium
TCAAAGCCCAGTCCCTTGGTCACAAGTTTCTTGTCGAGGTTCGAAGCGGGGACTGTCATGTGGTGCCATTTGCCGAGAAAATCAGTAAATTTAAGATCGATCAGCCGTATGTCGTGCTTCTTGATCTCAGTCCTGAGTTTTGCAATCGAAGAAAAGATGTCGGGACCTCCCTCTCTCCTGCCGTCAGAGTACATACAAAAACCGTTCATTACAATCGGTTGCGGGATTCCAATATATTGAATGGGACGGGTTGTTTCAAGGAATAAATCTATCTCCCGGGGTCTCTCGGGAAGGGGGGTGATGTCAGTAAATAATTCACAAAACTGGTCAAGATAGATGGCCCCTTGCCGAATAACATTTAGGGCGGTGATTGCCGGGGATAGATTCATGTGGGCAAGTTACTGAACGGAAGAAAACTATTATGAGCACAGCCAGTTTTGCCGATTCGGAGGTCACAGACAGAACCGAGATGATGGAGTTGTTGTTGCACATGGCCGTCATCGATGCTGTCCAGGAATTCGATTGCGATTTTGGGCTTCTCCTGATGAACGAAGTTGACTCGGGGTTGAGTATAGCTGGTATCGCGGGAATCGACGATCATTCCGTCCATCCGCTTTTTATTCCGTGGGGGAAAAGTTTCTCCGGTTCTGTGGCCGGTGGGGAAAAACCTGTGGTGATATCCGATTTTGAGAAGAATGCCGGTGATTATGAAGGGATGGTCGAGGACTACTATTCAGGCAACGTGATGAGTGTCCCTTTCTTTTCCGGCCATCGGTTCCTGGGGCTGATGAACTTCTGCCGCCGGGATTCGACACGGACATTTACATACAGGGAGCTCGATGAGGCAATTGAATATGTCTCCAGACTCTCTTCGTCTATTCAGGGCCAGATAATCGTCGATGTACGTATCCATGAGCTGGAAAAATTGAATGATGAGCTGGCCGACAGGAACTACCGTCTCAGGTATGACCTGATAGAGAAGACGGAACAGGAACAGGATATGGCCAGACAGCAGTCGATATTGATGAAGAAGGTCAAGGCCCTGCGGGAGGCAAATATCGAGATGGCGACGACCAACAGAGGTCTGCTCAGGACAAGCATCAGGGCCATCGAGGACAATGACAGATTCGTGAATATGATCGGGCAATTTGAAAAAAGTGTTGTGGTGATTCGGGATGGTGTGATCAAAAACGCGAACAAAAGATTCGAGGAGATAAGTGGCCTTCCCCTGGAGGAACTCAAGGGTATGGTCCTCTTGCACCTGTTTGGGAGCGGAGATGCGGAGAGACTGGGTGAATTGATAAGCAATTTTAACGATGAGGAAATCGAGGTCCTCGAAGGGACTCTGAAGTTGAAAGACGTGACCGGCAATTATCGGGACCTCCGGGTGAGTGTCGGAAAAATTATTCATGAGCACAAACCATCGCTTTTCCTGTTCTTTTCGGATGCCACCAGGCAGATAGACGCCGAAGGACATTACATGCAGGTCAGCAAGTTTGAGTCGGTTGGGAGACTTGCGGCAGGCATAGCGCATGAGATCAACACGCCGATGCAGTTTGTAAGTGACAATACGAGGTTTCTGGAAGAGTCGTGTGAGGAAATAACCAACGTAGTGGATAAGTATAGAGACCTTGTGAATACTGTAAAGTCGGATGGAGAGACCTCTGATCTGGTCAGGGATATCGAGGAGACAGAAGAGACTGCCGATATAGAGTTCCTCATGGAGGAGATCCCGAAAGCGCTGAGCCAGTCTCTCGATGGCCTCGAAAGAATATCAAGGATCGTTCTTTCGCTGAAGGAATTTTCTCACCCTGTCTCGGACGGTATAGCCCCGACAGATATCAACAGGATAATCAAAAACACTGTCACGGTGGCGAGGAACGAGTGGAAGTATGTGTCCGACCTTGAAACCAATTTCGACAAGAATCTAGGGTCGGTCCCGTGTGTATCCGGGGAGATCAGCCAGGTCATCCTCAACATGATTATCAATGCCTCTCACGCGATAGGAAGTGTCATCGAAGCGGGAAAAATGAAAAAGGGATTGATCAGGATCTGTACGAGACGCGATTGCGACTGGGCATGTATCGAGGTGAGCGATAACGGCAGTGGAATGCCGGAAGATGTGAAAGAGAAGATGTTCGACCCATTTTTTACGACGAAATCAGTCGGCAAAGGGACGGGACAAGGGCTTGCCATCAGTCGATCGGTGATCGTCGATAAACACGGAGGAGAGATCGAATGCGAGACTGAAGAGGGAGAGGGGACGACATTTATAATCAGGCTCCCGATTTGTCCGTGTGGCCAGGGAGGGGACGAATGACCGGAAGGAAGAGGATACTGTTTGTCGATGACGAACCCAATGTGCTCGAAGGTCTGCGTCGCTCGTTGTCCAGAATGCGTAAGCAATGGGACATGGTGTTGGTGAATGGAGGAAGGGAAGCTCTCGACCTGTTGTCCACGGATCATTTCGACGCGGTAGTCAGCGATATGAAGATGCCGGAGATGAACGGAGCGGAACTGCTGACGGAAATAGGAATGCTCTATCCTCATATGGTGAGATTCGTCCTGTCCGGTCAGCCGGATGACGAAACGATAATAAAGGCGGTACGGTGTTCGCACCAGTATTTATCAAAGCCTTGCAATACCGGAAAACTGTGTGAATCGCTTGCCAGGGCCCTCACTCTGGTCGATCTTCTTCCTGAAATTGGACTTCGGGGTAAAGTCGTGGGGCCAGGCAACCTGCCCTGCCTTCCCGAGATCCTCGACGAATTCTGTAGCGAACTAAAGGGGGGCAGTTTAGAAACGGTTGACCTGGCTTCTATTGCCAGCCGGGATCCCGGACTGGCAGTCAAGATGCTGCATCTGGCCAATTCATCTTATTTCGGTTCTTTATCCCTGATATCCACCGTCGGGAAGGCCGTCGATATCATCGGCAGACACACACTCGCCAAGCTGGTGAAACAAGGCGATATCTTCTCGGCATATACCCGGGAAGCGGTAAAAATGCATGGACTGAGAGAGAAGGTGGAGAGGAGTGTCAGGTACGGTGAATACTCGGTGTTTGTGGCCCGGCAGATGGGGTTGGAGAAGGATCTGGAAGAATGTGCTTACGCTCTCGGCCTCCTTATCGATGTCGGCGAATTTCTGCTGATCTCGATCTATCCGGAAAAATCGCTGGAATCGATAACACAGGAACAGGCGCTGACTATGGATAGTATTGAAGCGGAGAGGAAACTGTACGGTGTCTCTCACGACGAAGTCGGGGCATGTTTTCTTGGGCTACCAGGGCTGCCGGATATGCTCGTGGATGCTATAAGGTATCATCATTGCCCGGAAGCTGTGGAACATGAGAACAGACTCCTTACCTGTGTATGTGCCGCGGAGGGGTTGTACAGAGAACTGGTCCTGGGAGAAAAAGATTGGCTTGAAAGTGGTTCACCCGGAGCCACTCTTCCAGATGTCAGAGATGGCTTTCGGCAATGGAGTGACCAGGCAGCATCTGGCAGGGAAGAGATGGCGACAGTATGAAACGAAAAATACTATGTGTCGATGACGAAGCCAATATCCTGTTCGCGTATAGAAGACAACTCAAGAAACATTTCGAAGTGGATACGGCGCTCGGTGGCCGAGAGGGATTGCAGGCGATAGATTCAAAGGGGCCATACGCGGTCGTAGTATCCGATCTCAGGATGCCGGAGATGTCGGGAGTGGAATTCCTGGCGAAAGTACTGGAAAAGACTCCCGACAGCATAAGGATGATGATAACAGGATTTGCTGACCTCGATTCCGCGATGTCGGCCGTAAACGAGGGGAGGATATTCCGGTTTCTTACTAAACCTGTAGAGACCAGTGTCCTTGTCTCAAGCCTTCACGCCGCTCTGAAGCAGTATGATCTTGTGGTCGCCGAGAAGGAACTTCTCGAGAATACTCTCAATGGAGCAGTGAATGTGATGGCGGAAGTCCTTTCTCTCGTCAACCCGATAGCATTCAGCAGGACTTCGAGGCTGAAGAAATACGTCTCTCACTGCGTGAGCAGGCTCGGCATTCAGGATCAGTGGAAATACGAACTGGCTGCTATGCTCTCGCACATCGGTTGTATCGCGCTTCATCCGGACACCATTGAGAAAGTCTATTCCGGACACGAGCTGTCCGATGAGGAAAGAGACGCTTTCAGGTCTCATCCAAAGACCGGTTGCAGGTTGCTGGAGAAGATTCCCCGGATGGAGGATGTCGCCGAGATGGTGAAGCTCCAGTTTAATCCCATGCCTATAGGGGGGGATATCTCCGATGCCCAGGTCGTTGCCGTAGGCTCACAGATCCTGCAC
>JAHOYU010000023.1 GCA_019038625.1 Candidatus Latescibacterota bacterium
GATATCCATCGGCCCCGACGCTGTACCGGCGACGAAGACTCCCTCTATACTGGTACTGGCCGGGTTCTTCAGCATGTCTACCTGTTTCACATATCCGAACTCGTCGAGCTCCAGAGCATTATTAATGAAAAGGTCGCCTGCCTCGGGGTTCGCGAGCATACCGACAGAAAGCACGACGAGGTCGTGAGTCGCTTCCTTAATGGTCCCCTCACGGATATCCTCGTACTTGAGGACCAGGTCCCCATTTTCCTTCTCTTCGATCGTTCCGACCTTGCCCTTCACGAACTCGACATCCATCGACCTGCTCTGCTGGTAGAACTCCTCGAAACCTTTGCCGAAAGCCCTCATATGCAGATAGTAGATCGTTACGTCGGTCATCGGCAGGGCTCCCATCAGGAGCTGCCCCTGCTTTGCCGAATACATGCAGCAGACCTGCGAGCATATCGGTGTGCCCATAGTCTTGTCACGCGAACCGACGCACAGGACATAGGCTATGTTGTCAGGCATCTTCCCGTCCTTCGGCCTGAGGACATTGTTGAACGGCCTGGTGGGGACCAGCTGTCGTTCCATCTGCATCGAAGTGATGACGTTCCTGTGCTTTCCAAGTCCGTATTTTTCGATGATGTCCGGGTCGAAAAGATTGAATCCGGTAGCGATGATAACTGAGCCAGCGTTTATTTTCGTCTTCTCTATCTTCTGTGTAAAATCTATAGCGTCGGCGGGGCAGGCCCTCTCGCAGGCCCCGCAGAGAATACAATTCTCGATGTCTATCGCGGCAACTCTCGGATTCGAGATGCTGAAGGGGACATATGCAGCTTTTCGTCCAACGAGTCCATACTGGTACTGGTCCTCTACTATGGCGGGACAGGCGTCCTCGCAATCCTGGCAGCCAGTACAGTTTTTTTCTATGACAAACCGGGGATGCCTGATCAGCACACCGTTGAAAGTGCCGTCTGCGAGTCTCTCGATGTCCGTGAATTCGCTGAAAGTGGAAATCCTGATATTTGGATGCCGGGCCGTTTCCGACACCTTGGGAGTGGTGATACAGGCGCCGCAGTCGAGGGTCGGGAAGACCTTGCTCAGGTGGATCATATGTCCGCCGATCGAGAGGTCCTTCTCTACGAGAAGTACCTTCTGGTCCGAATTGGCAAGATTCAGCGCGGACTCCTGTCCGGCGATTCCACCACCTATCACTACTGCGTCGTATTTTACTTCGTCCGGTGTCAATCTGATCCTTCCAGGTACTCCGAGAACTCCGATACATGCTTGACGAAAGCCTGGGAACAGACGGAACAGATCGCCGCCATCTTCAACCTCGCCTTGTCCATGCCCTTTTCTGCCATGATCGCGTGGGTTCGCGACACTATCTCGGCCGTCTTTTCCGCGCAGGTCTCGCTGAAGGGGCAGTCAGTCCCGTCAGCGGCAATAAAAACGCCGTCGAAGCCTTTTTCGAAAGCATGCATGATCCACTCGATCTTAATACCGCTTGAACATGGCACACTGATATTATTCACCGTAGGAGGGTAATGCTGCTTGAGCAACCCGGCAAGATCGATAGCTGGATCTGAGATCTTTTCAGTCGAAAAGACCAGAATATTGGGCATCTCTGATTCCTGTCTTCAATTAACCTTTTTTCATAAATATCCTGAAATACCCTGAATCTTCCAGGGTACCAAGATATTCATGTCCTTTTTTCTGCGCCCATTTAGGGACATCTCTCTTGGTCGCAGCGTCAGCCGAGAGGAGTTCCATGGTTTCGCCTGAGCCAAGATCTCCAATAGCTTTTTTTGCTGCAAGCAGAGGTCCGGGGCAGGCGGTCGCTCTGGCATCGACAGACTTGTTCACTGTCAGACCCTTCAGTTCTTCCTGTTCCATTTTATACTCCTGACTCAGATAAACAGATGAATATCCGATTCTTCCATAGAGGTTAAACATTCTCCGATTCCAACAATATCATCTACAAGCTCGTCGAAATCTTCAACTTCTTCTCCACCCCACACCTTGCCGGCCAGACCACAGACGTAGATCTTCACGTTCGCAAGCTCTTTCGAGGCTCTGAAGAAATCCATCCAGGGCATTACGTTGAGTTTCTTGAGTGAACCGAGGAACTCATCCTTGAGCTCGGGATACTCCGACATTCCCAGATCTTCCTGCTTATCGCCTACACCCTTGAGAAAGACTCTCGCTCCCTGCATAAGCACGTAGATCTCTATGTCCATATCGTCAGCCGCGGCCCCACTAACCAGGACTCCAGCGGCGGTCAGTCTATCTATACTCCCGGAAAAAAGCCCGAGTGTCATTTTTTTATTTTCCATTTGAATCTCCTTTAAATTACAGGATTGCCAAAGTACTTAACAATAAGCAATATTTTCGCCCGGAAGTCAATCTAGATATCCATATATTGCAATATTCATATTATTATCATGGGTCTTGGATATTCTGTTTGCATTTGTATTCAATGTTAGCCTGATTTCGGGGTAACTACCCTGTTTGTCCCCACACACAACTGCCGAATTTCGTGGTACCAGCCCTGTACTGTGATTCTGACTTGATTATAATCGCCGTTTCTGTTTCATTTGTGTGGTTGTTACACTAAACGACTCTCGCGGGAGGACAGACATGCTTGCCGAAGGTTTGGGACTTATGGCAGCGGGGATGGGAATGGTCTTTGCGTTCCTCGTTCTGCTCGTACTCGTTATGATGGCATCGACGAGGCTTTTCAGCCATTTCCCGGACTCCCCGGACAAAGATATCACAAGACCCGATGCAGGGACAGGCAACGGTTCCCATAGAAAGATCGATCTCAAGGAGGTCGCTGCTGCCATTGCCGCGGCAAAGGCCAGGATGCAGGATTGAGAAAGGACAGTCATGGCCGGAAAAAAAATCAGATTCATGAACACTGCCTTTCGTGACGGTTTTCAATCCGCATTCGGGGCACGCGTTTTCACCAGCGACTTTATCCCGGCGGTGGAGGCCTGCGCCTCGGCGGGGATCAGATATTACGAGGCCGGTGGCGGCGCGCGGTTTCAGTCGCTCTACTTCTACTCCAATGAAGACGCTTTCGAGATGATGGACCGCTTCAGGGAAGCAGCCGGACCTGACGCAAACCTTCAGACACTCGCCCGCGGAATAAATGTAGTCGCCCTCGATTCACAGCCCCGGGATATCATCAGGCTCCACGCCGACCTTTTCGCGAAGCATGGTGTGACGACCATCCGCAATTTCGACGCGCTGAACGACATGGACAATCTCCGATACAGCGGAAAGTGCATCACGGAAGCCGGCCTGAATCACCAGGCAACCATAACAATGATGGCCCTGCCACCCGGTTGCTCAGGCGCCCACGACGCGGATTTTTATGAGAAAATACTCCGACAGCTCCTCGCCGCGGAAATACCCTTCGACTCGATCTGCTTCAAGGACGCTTCGGGGACTTCGACTCCGGCCATTGTGTACGAGACGATGAAACGGGCGAAAAAGATACTTCCCGAAGACACTACTATTCAATTCCACACGCATGATACGGCTGGAATCGCGGTCGCCGCTTACAAGGCGGCGCTGGAAGCCGGAGCCGATGTGATCGACCTGTCGATGGCTCCCTGCTCCGGGGGGACCTGCCAGCCGGACATCGCGACGATGTGGCACGCGCTCCGAGGGACCGATTACGACCTGGACATCGATATCGACAAGGTGATGGAGGCGGAAAAAGTATTCAAGGACTGCATGAAGGAATACTTCATGCCGCCCGAGGCAAAGGCCGTCGAGCCGACGATCCCCTGGTCGCCCATGCCGGGCGGGGCGCTGACCGCAAACACGCAGATGATGCGCGACAACGAGATCATGGACCGTTTCCCCGAGGTCATATCGAATCTCGGCGAAGTGGTCCGCGTTGGCGGTTTCGGCACTTCCGTCACGCCTGTCAGCCAGTTCTATTTTCAGCAGGCCTTCAACAACGTAATGATGGGCAAGTGGGAAAAGATAGCCGAAGGGTACGGGAAAATGGTCCTCGGATATTTTGGAAAGACACCTGTCGAACCCGACCCGGAGATAATTCGCATATCCGCTGAACAGCTGGGGCTTGAACATGCTGCTGGCAGACATCTTGATATCATAGAAAAAGATCCTGAAAAAGGAATTGCCGCGGCGAGCAGGAAGCTTGAGGAAAACGGACTTGAGATCACCGACGAAAACATCTTTATCGTGTCTGCATGCGGCGACAAGGGTGTAGCATACCTTCTCGGCAACGGGACGATCGGTGTACGAAAGAAAAAAGGCGGGAACGGCAAAGACAGGTCCAGCGAAGACCCCGAAAGAGGCTCCGGAACTTCGAAAATCCAGGGCGAGTTCACTGTCACGATCAACGACAACAAATACGCTGTACGTCTTGATGGTGACACAGCTGTGGTCAATGGAAGAGCCTACACCATAGATGTCGTCGCTGGGCTTGATGAGTCGGAAGTCTCCGCTTCAGCACAGCTTCGGGAATGGCGGGCAGTCACGGCTCCGATGCCCGGCACAATAGTCCGGATGATGGTCTCGGTCGGTGATTCAGTAAAAAAAGGCGACCCCCTGATCGTCCAGGAAGCGATGAAGATGGAGGTAGTGGTCTCGGCTCCAGTCAACGGAACAATAGCGGAACTGTCGGCCTCGATCGGGGACCATGTGAAAGGAGAGCAGCTGCTGCTCTATATCAGCTGATCATCAGGTCAAGATATGATGGATCTATACAGACCAGGGAAAAGATCTCTTACGACGGGCGTCATCGTGACACTCGCGCTCGTCCTGGTATACGCGTTTCTGGTCTTTCCGGCGACGGGGATCTCGGGAAAGACCCAGGCTGCCTCTGTCGACGCTCCACGTTCAGAATATGATTCCACATCAGCAGCGCAGACAGGTCCGGACAAGGCATCCATTAAAGATAAATTCTCAGAGCTCTGGAGATCCACAGGCATCTCAGCCTTCTTCGAGCAGACAGTAGAGATACCGCCGGAGCAGGCCGATAATCAGGTTTTAATCCCCACGGGGATCGGTCAATTTGTAATGATACTCCTGAGTTGCTACCTGATCTTCCTTGCCATTCACAGAAGGTTCGAACCTCTGCTCCTTCTTCCTATCGGTTTCGGAGGCATCCTCGCGAACATCCCCCTTGCGGCAATTGCCGGCCCGCAGGGCTTTCTTGGAATGCTCTATACTTTCGGGCTGCAGACCGGCCTCTTCCCCCTCCTTATCTTTATGGGGGTCGGAGCGATGACCGACTTCGGGCCACTTATCGCCAACCCGAAGACGGCGCTTCTTGGCGCAGCAGCTCAGTTTGGAATCTTTACTACTCTTATCGGCGCGCTTGCTCTTTCCGGCATGTTTGAAGGAATCGATTTTTCGATACAAGACGCGGCCGCTATCGGCATCATTGGCGGCGCGGATGGCCCGACAGCTATCTTTCTGGCCGGCAGGCTCTCGCCCGACCTTCTCGGAGCCATCGCTGTCGCTGCCTATTCATACATGGCACTGGTACCTATCATCCAGCCTCCCATCATGAGGCTGCTCACCACAAAATCAGAACGGGCCATGGAGATGAAACAGCTGAGGGAAGTGAAGACGATCGAGAAGATCATCTTTCCGCTCACCGTGCTGGGACTCTGCATCCTCCTCATTCCCGGCGCGACACCCCTGATCGGAATGCTGATGTTCGGCAATCTTCTTCGGGAATCGGGTGTGGTCGAGAGATTGTCACATACGGCAGCAAACGAGCTGATCAACACGATCACTATCCTGCTGGGACTGGCGGTAGGATCGAAACTGGCCGCTGACAAGTTCCTTCATATCGAGACACTGGGAATCCTCAGCCTCGGCCTTATAGCATTCGCTATCGGTACCGCCGCGGGTGTCCTTTTGGCTAAACTGATGAACGTATTCAGCAGGGAC
Source organism: Candidatus Latescibacterota bacterium (assembly GCA_019038625.1). NCBI lineage: Bacteria > Pseudomonadati > Candidatus Latescibacterota > Candidatus Latescibacterota bacterium. The sequence goes on from JAHOYU010000023.1 coordinate 5,923, forward strand.
AAGATCAACCCGCTGATCGGCGCTGCCGGGGTTTCGGCTGTTCCGATGGCATCACGCGTTGTGACCGACATAGGTCTCGAATCGAACAAAAACAACTTTCTGCTGATGCACGCGATGGGACCGAATGTGGCGGGCGTAATCGGTTCGGCTGTAGCAGCCGGCGTATTGTTGACGTTGTGCGGGTGATCAGACTCGGCAAAAAATGTGTTTTCTCCCGATAAATCGAATATACTTATAGAAGGATGTGCTCACTCTGAAATGAGCGGGGCAGGATCATTCAAACGCAAGTTACCTGGGAGGATTCAGATGCGATACAGGATTTACGCCGCGGTGGCTATTCTTTCGGTTCTCTTGATCCCTGCCACTGGCTGTTTTGAAGACAGGACTACTCTCGATCCGTCGGGGACAGCGGGGGACGAAGCGACCCTGGAGATGCGGGTTTCCGGCACGGGTGAACTGGCATTCAAGCTGTACCACGAGATCAGGGCCGATGAGGATAATTTCCTCATCTCCCCTCACAGCCTTGCCGTGGCGTTCGGAATGGTCTATGCGGGCGCAATGGGTGAGACCGAAAGAGAGCTAGCCGAAGCGCTCTGCTTCGATTATCCACAGAACATTTTCCATGCGGCGATGAAGGAACTCAACGAACTGCTTCAGCAAAGGGGTGGGCAGACTGATCCCGAGTCGTTCATGTTGAATCTCACGAATGGATGCTGGGGAAGGAACGACCTCGTTTACCTCGAATCATATACCGATCTTCTTCTCGAGTACTACGGCGCCGGCCTTGAGTACATGGACTTCGTGAACCACCCTGCCGAATCACGCGAGGCAATAAACCAGTGGGTGGAAGATCAGACCGAGGGAAAGATAGAGGACCTTATCCCGGAGGGCTCGATAGACGCGTATACCTACCTCGTCCTCGCGAACACGATCTATTTCAAGGCTGCCTGGCTGTCCCAGTTCGACCCCGAATTCACGGGAGAGACCCCGTTTAATCTTTTAGATGGTTCAACTGTAGATGCGTCGATGATGTGCCAGATGACGAGATTCCCCTTCGTGAAAGGCGAGGGATACAAGGCCATAGAATTGCCGTATGTGGGAGAAGAGGTCTCGATGCTCATCCTTCTTCCAGACAAAGGACTTTTCGGGGAATTCGAGGAATCGCTCACATCTGAAATGGTCAGCGGGATAGTCAATACCCTCGATACCGCTCTCGTGTCCCTGGCCCTGCCGAAATTTTCCTTCAGCTCAGATTTCGACATGAAACCAGTCCTCGAGAATATGGGAATGACTGGTGCGTTTCTCGCGGGCGCGAACTTTTCAGGGATGGACGGAGTCGACGACGGTTCTCCATTCATCAGCTTCGTCGCTCAAAAGACCTTCATCTCGGTCGACGAGGCGGGAACCGAAGCGGCAGCGGCAACGGGAATCGGCATGTCGCTCACCTCGGTCGGTGATATCTTTACCGCCGACAGGCCATTCATATTCGCCATACGCGACATCGAGACAGGGACGATCATCTTTGTTGGAAGAGTCGTCAATCCAGCATTATAGATATATAGATACGGGAAGACGATCTCTGTCCTATTAACGTTACATGCAGCATCAATGAAATATGTACCCCAAAATCAACCGGAATTCACGCGGTTTGTAGCTCGTATATTTGTAGCTTTCATCCTTCTTTATATCCAGCATTCCAATCCCGTATGACAACCCGACGCTCAGGTGATTCGAGCCCACCGGTATCTCGAATCCGCCTCCAAAATGCATTAGCAGCTGAGTCGCATTTACATTGTCGTTTACTTCGTAGAGATCGTCACCATTCACGCTTGATATGTCGGCATTTATGATCATGGCCAGTTCCGGCCCACCCGAAAGGAATATCCTGTGGCGGGGCTTCAGGAAGTACTTGTAGAACAAAGAAATGCCGATTGCCTGATTATTGATGTCATATTCTTCTTCGCCCCCGGACATCAAGATATCCGCCCGACCTCCAAAATTTACATAGCGGACTCCGACATTGATCGCTGCCCTTTCACTGTACATCATGTACAAAAACAATCCCCCCGAAAACCTGATAGCAGGACGATATGTTTGAATGACACCCAGCCCGGCAATCAACCCTCCCGGGTTTTCATATCCCAGAGACTCCAGCCCGGCGCTTCCTTCTATCCCCAGGCCGTACTGAAAGGAAAAGATATCCATTACATGCTTTTCAAGGGTGACGAAGATCTCCTTCCTCGAACCCGCCTCGATTTCCACAGCAAATGATTCATCTCTGTAATTCAACATGCTGAAAGACAATTCATATTTCCCCGCCTTGACAAACATCGAATCTACAGGAGCAGCCCCCAATTTTCTGCCATCCAGATATACTTCCGTTCCGTTCGGTGTTATTGAGAATATTAATATCGCGAACATGCTGTTTTTGACTTCATCGAAACAGGAAACAACCTCCGCAGGATAATCAAAGGGATCTATTTTGATATCCGGATACTTTTCCACGGCCTCCCTGGCCAGGGCCATGGCATTGTCCGGATTGTTCCTCAGCAACGCGATGGTGACTTTCTCCACATACACCTGTCGCATTACTGCATCTGATGTACTGTTTTCATTTGTCAGGATATCAAGGTATTTGCCGGCCTTATCGTACTCCCCCATCTTTCGAAGCAGTCGGATATCTGAAATATCCGGAACATCTTCAGACGCAGTCACCGGGAAATAAAATGAACTGAGAACAACGACCACAACGGCAAGCACGCTTAACATTCGAAAAACCATATTACGCACCCTTTCACGAGTGAACACTGATATTATGGCATCCCTGACCACACAATGAATTGTAATCCGTGAATACCCCCCCCGGTTCAGGAAGTAACGGTAGAGTTAACAGCTAAGGATGTCAACGTGATTATTTGCAACTATCTTTCAACAACCTGCATGATGACGACATTATGGCAGATGGAAATGTTGTCTTGACAGGCACGACATATTATTACTAGAATTCTCCACAGGTAATTCACCAAGGGGATTTCGACAAAGCAACATGAACTACTCAAAGAGATAGTAAGGCCGTTATTATGAATAAAGTCCTCGCCACGACTTTTTTGCTAATATCTGTTTCTCTATTTCTGTGCCATAACAACAACGCATTGGCATCCGGAGAGCACGACAAACTCTGTTCTATCCAACTCACAGACGAACAGTCGAAAGCTGATGCCGTCGTGATTCTGGACGCGGAACATCTTGAAGTAGAAAAATCGGACAAATCCTGGCTTGAATATCGGATTGTAAAAAAGATTCTCCGTACAAGACGGGCCGATGAAGGAATATTCTCATTTCCAGACAACAAATATCGACGAGTAGTCTCAATCGATGCCAGGGCAATTCATCCCGGAGGCGACGAAGAGAGACTTTCGATCAAAGATGTTCCTCGGGTGCCAGAATTCAGGGACTTCGTAATGTACAGCGACCAGCAGTCCCGCCTGATACGTTTTGAGGGCACAAGACGAGGGACCATAATCGACATCACCATACGCTGGAAGATAAAACATCCCGTTTTCTGGCCTCCATCCATTTTCCAGTCTCATATCCCGATCCTGAAAAAGACATTCACACTCACTCATAAGAAAAACCTCCATGTAAGGGTATCCGCTCTCAGTATGACGGCCGCACCAGATACTACATTCACACCAGGTAGCGACAGGATCAGACAGGAATGGAGTCGTACAAATATCGATCCGCTTGAGATGGAATCAATGATGCCTCCTCTCCAGCAATATTTACCATTCCTGTTGTTATCCATGTCTGATGTCAAGGAGCTCGGGGCTGACCTCGATCTTTCAGCATGGAACGGTATTGCCCGTTGGTACGATGGTTTGTCTCGCGGCAGGATGAAGCCCGGTTCGAAAACGAGAGACATTTTGAGAGATCTTGCTCTCAATGGACTCTCGGAAAGGGACCGCGCCAGAAAGATCTATTGTTACGTTTCGAATAGCGTGAGGTATGTGGCTATCTATCTTGGCCTTGGTGGATTCCAGCCTCATTCAGCAGAAGAAACAGCTGAAAATCTTTACGGCGACTGCAAGGATCAGGCTACTCTCCTTACAGTATTACTCAGAGAAGCGGGCATCGAAGCATATCCCGTATTGGTCCGTACCAGAGATCTTGGAAGGCTGCCGGATATATCTCCTTACCCTGGATACTTCAACCACGCGATAACTGCTGTCGTGATAAACGGCGAGATCATCTATCTGGACCCGACATGTTCCGTCTGTTCTTTCGGTGTCCTGCCATCCACACTTCAGGGCTCGGACGCATTAATGGTGGGCGGCAGCGACAAATCCATTATTCAGCTTTCGCACGGCCCGGGAACGGACAACACATTAAGGATTACAGGCTCCGTCACATTGAACGAATCAGGAGAGGCCCGCGTCGAGGACAAATTCGAATGCGCGGGACTTTTTGCGGAAATATACCGCTCCCTGTTCAGCAGAAGCAGCGGACAACCCCCCGAGGAAAGGTGCAGGCGGATCCTCCCGGGCAACCACCCATTCCTGAATGTCGAAGAGGTCGACCTCGCGGGACGTGAGTCCTCCGCTCCCGAAATGATAATGGATGTCATCTATACTGTCCCCGGATTCATGAAAAACAAAAAGACAGTTTTTCTTGACGCGATCCTGCACAAACTTTCAATTTCACTCCCTGCGGAAGAGGATCGAGTCTTTCCGATCGATATGGGAAAACCGAAAATAAATTCGTACAAGCTGGATTTGTATCTCCCTCCGTCACGGATGGTAGAGGCCATTCCCGCTCCGGTAGAGATCTCCTGTGAGCACTTCGACTATAGCGGTATTTGGAAGATCACTCGATCCAGCATCGAATTTCAAAGAGAATTCAAGATTAAGAATAACATCGTGCCTGTACCAGAGATTCCTGAGATCCGCAATCTATTAAAAAAGATCAAAAAATTCGAGAACTGCAAACTTTTAATAATTGATACTCACTGATGGGGACAAAAGGGATAATATGCGAATAAATTTCAGATCAATACTCCTGTTGAGTACAATCCTGTTTATTGCCATCGGAACCACCTCCGATGCTAAGGCCAGCAAAATCATCGATGACACGGTGACTTCGGAACGGTACCCCGATCACGATGCTGTCGTTATTCTTAACAGAAGCTTACACAAATTTCAGGTCTATTTAGAGCTTTATACCTCGACAAGGAAACGGATTGCGGCAAGAACCGAAATCAAAAATGAAACCAGGATCAAGATTCTTGACGAAAAGGGATTTGACCGTTTTGGCAATTTCGAATCAAGGACCTATAACAAGGAAATCCATGAATACAAGCTTGAAATCAAGATTATATCTCCTGAAGGTAAAAAGAAGAAAGTTGGAAAGAAAAATATAAAACGGATTGAAATAGCGGACAAATATTTCAGTTACAGAGTGGCATTCCCCGGTCTTCAAGTGGGATCGATAATCGAGATAAAAGAGGAAATAAAAAGTGAATACCCGATGTTATCCGGAACCATGGATTTCGGTCATTCCGTCCCTACACTTCGCTCAGAACTGATCTTCGAGGTTCCCGCAGGAACAAAGACCAGGTTCAATGTTGTACCAGCGGGAGCAATCGCCGACCCGAAACCGAGGAAAGACGGAAGATATGATATCTATGAAGTCACCCTGGAAAACATTCCTCCGTATCCGAACGAGATATACATGTCCCCGGAGTATATCGGCAATCCGACGATCCATTATTATGTCTGGATGATCTCAAACTCCACCCTTGCCCGGGTACTCGGTATCAGCTCGGCATCCATTGGTGGAAAACCGTATATGTGGACCTGGAAAGATATCAGCGAGAGTTTCTGTAATTACTTCGATCCCGAGATCTGGGAGAATGACGACAAAAGCGACGAATACAGAAATTCAATTGAAACCGATATCGATCAGGCAAGAAACAACGGCTTCGATCTTACCGATGAGAAAATGAACGAGCTTCTATCATGGTTCCGCTCCGAATTCGAAGCGATAGATGACGATCTGTTCTATTTCTCGTCGAATCCTGAAGAAAGTTTCAAGCTCCGCAAGGGAGGGCCCTATGAACTTGCTTATGTACTACGCTACATACTCGACCAGCTTGGAGTAGGATCGAGCGTGATTCTGGTGCGGGATGCCGACAAGGGCCTCCTGAACAGAAATATGCCTTCATTCAGCGCGTTTACGCATCCACTTCTTCATATAGAGATGATGGGAAAGGAATTCTGGCTGGATCCGTTCAGTCACTTCTGCCGTGTCGATCAGCTCCCATGGCAGTGCCGGGGCATCGAGGGACTAAGGCTTCTTAAATCCGGGACCGGCCAGTTCACTACATTGTCTCTTGCGGATGCCGAAGCTAACTGTGTCAGGAACAAGGAAATTGCTGTTATCGATGAAGAAGGGAACCTTACAAGCACAACTGACGTTACTTTCACCGGCCAACACCTTCTCAGTTTACGCAAAAACATCGATGAAAATGACCCGGAAAGCTTCAAAGAAAGTATAAAAGAGAAATTGAAAGAATATTATCCTGAAACATTCGATGAAAAAAGCCTGGAAATAGTAGAAGACGGAAACAACGAACTCACGATCAAGTATACCTATTCCATCCCCTCATTCGCAGATGTCGCCGGTGGATACATGAATATTGTTTTTTCAGACTGGTTCTCGAAATCCCTGTCCAGAGCCTTCAAGACTGACACACGCAAATGCGACATCCAGTACCCATTCCTCGATATGGAGTGTACCGATGTGACCATTCAACTTCCCGAAGGAATTAAAGTGCTCGAATCGCCGGAGAGCAGGAAACTCGAAAGCGATTACTTTTTGTATGACAGACAGGTGATCGTGCGGGACAACATGATCCGATTCAAACGCACACTGAAAGTCCTTAAGCCGACAATCGAAGTGGACAGGTATGCTGTTGCCAAAGCTATTGTAAATGAGATATATCTTCTGGATGATGAAGAGATGGTAGTTCAGCGACAGTAAGTCGAGTACAGTCAGAAGGAGACTGACATGGAAAAAACGACGATCGATGTCACCTGGAACGACAAGATGTCGTTCACTACAAATGTCAATGGCCACGAGATCATAATTGACGCCCCAGAAAATGTCGGTGGTCAAGACAAAGGCCCGCGCCCCAAGCCGTTAATGCTTGTCGCTCTCGGCGGATGCACAGGGATGGACGTGGTCTCGATCCTGAAGAAGATGCGGGTAGAGATCGACGGCTTCAATGTGAAGGTCGAGGGTGAACAGACCGACGAACATCCGAAGTATTTCAAAAAAATGCATATCATATTCGAATTCCAGGGGAAAGACCTGCCTATGGACAAGCTTGAAAAAGCAGTCAGTCTTTCCGAAGAACGCTACTGCGGCGTAGGCGCACTCTATCGCATGGCTATCGAAGTGACCTCGGAGATACGGATCGTCGAATGAACCGATTCGATCTTGTGTTATCCAAATCGTCGCGGTTCTACTGCAGCGACCTGCAGAAGGCCTCCCGGATCGGTACGCAGGGCCCCTCTGAGAGAAAACTCTACCTGAGCAATATCATCTTCCTGGACTCGCTCCCTGCGGCAGTATCGAGGACGTAGAAGTAGATCCCCGACGTAGCCTGACCTCCCGCGGAGTCGGTCCCGTTCCAGTCGACATGGTGACTTCCCGCTTCCCTGCTGGAATCGAGAAGTGTCCTGATCAGTCTGCCGGCCGTGTCGTATATCCTGATCCTGACAGGTCCGGCAATGGCGAGATTGAAGTCAATACGAGTCGAAGGGTTAAACGGGTTAGGATAGTTCTGGTAGAGGACGGTGCCGCTCGGATCGGAGGGGATCTCCCCATCGGTGACAGCGAGAAGCTCCTCTATCTTTGCTGAGATCGCGCTCACACTCACTCCGGGGGATTTGTACTGGATTATCCCGTCCTGATCGACAACGAGTGAATAGTCCCTTGGTGCCGCGTAATGGATACTGGAGGCGCTGGCGTTAAGGCAGAGTGGAAACTGGATCCCGGTTATGCCCTGGAAGGCGAGGTTCTGACCGGGCGTTCCGTCCCATACATCGAGGCTTATCGCAGCAAAGTTCTCGTTCTTGTAGGTCTGGTAAATACTTTCCGCGTCCTGACCGGACACGTAGCAGAGAGTTCAATTGTAGCCGTAGAAATAGAGATAGACCACTTTCCCCGAGTGGTCGGCAAGCGACACGGTGCCATGCGAAACACTTCCGTAAATGAACGGCGGTGCTTCGTCACCGACACCGACCTGCCCCATCGCGCCGGAAGCGACCAGAAGCAGAACCGCGGCAGCGATCAGGATCTTTTTTGCCATGACCTTTCCTCCTGTCAGAATGTACTGTTTATCCTCAACTCGAGGCCCTCGAAATCGAGTACCTGGTAACAGATCCCCGATTCACACGCGGGGCCTCCCCTCCGTTTGCCGTAAAAAATACTTATGATATGATTCTTGTCGTACTGGTACCCGACTGATGCGCCTACCCAGTTACGAGATTCAGTCTCGCGTACCGGAGTGGCCGGGTCGTCCGTCTCGAAGGGATCGGTCGAACGCTCCCATATCAGCCCTGCCGAAAGGTCCGGGGAGCGTGTCAGGGTCACCCTGGCGACGTAGTTCTTCACCTTCTGTTCGTCAGGCCCGAGGACTCTGTCGAAGGCCTGGTATTCCAGATCGAGTATCCCGGCCCATTGACCCGGACCCTCCGCCTCGACATTCAGCCCTCCCGCCAGCCTGTCGAACTCCTGGGAAAGCGGTTCTTCACTGCTGTCGAAGAAGCCCTTGATAGACAGTTCTTCGCTGATGAGATACTGGGCCTCCAGAAAGAATTCCTTGTAGAGATATTCCTTGAAGAGCTTGTTTCGTGCTTCGGTGAGGTTGATGGTTACATTGTGGCCCGAGTCCGAAGTGTAGAAAGCCTCCGCCTGCCAGCCCGATTCGTTGACAGGGATGAGAAGATGAGAGCTGCGGTTCAGTAAGACGTAGAAGTGCTCCCTTATCAAGGTAGGCGGATCGTTATATCCGAGCAGAAAATCGTTGTAATCCTTATACTCCAGTGACAGTCCTACCGGCCCCATTGAGACGTCAGCACCCGAGTAAAGCGCGTGGGGCGAATCGTCAGACAGGTCGAAGAAGGAGAACTCACTCCCTCCACTGGAGGCATATTCAGTATAGAAATGGATATCTCTCGGCAGGTTTCCTTCAAGAAACAGAGAACCGTACTCGACGAATTCCTGTTCGCCCATGGTGCCGGTCTCCGGGTTATCCCGCATATAGACGCCACCGAGATCAAAACCATCAATCGCAACCAGATCGACCTGCACCGCTTCGATCGTCGTTGACCTGCGAAACGCGTCGAAACCGAGGCCGGGAGGAAGATCGTTTCTGAGCGGTTTGCCCCTTATCGCCTTGAGTTCAATCCACGGCCCCGAATACCTCAGGGCGACGCCTTCCATATCACGGTACGCTCCGTACCTTGTTCTGAACCCGAGGTCCTCAAGTACTACTCCCGGCAGTTCGTACGAACGAAAAAGGAGCCCTCGCCCGAGCATTTCGTTGAAGTTCCCCACTTCGATCTCGAAACCTCGACTCTCAAACTTCAGCGAACGCTGGACCATCTCGCTGAACGATATGTCGTCGTCGATACCCTGGAACTGCTCAAGTTTGACGTGGCCAGTCAGGCCGCCCGTCCTGTAATAGATATCGAGCTGGTCGTAAAAGGTCGTAAGGTTAGACGGCTCTGTATCGGGCAGATTTCCCAGCCTGTACTCAAGTAGATTGCTTACTGATACCTGTGCCTGGACGGATGATACCAATGCTGACCCGATGACAGCGGCCAGGCATAACATGGCAACAACTGAGATGATCAGTTTCGCCGGGCCTCTATTTGCAGGGGCTATTCCGTCCATCCTATTCCTCACTGCCAGAGAGCAGTTTCACTATCTCTTCTTCAATGACCTTATGATCACCCGACCGGTACCCCTGATGAAAATAGACGACCTCGTCATCCCCATCGACGATGATGAGAGTCGGAACTACCTTCACGTTCATCCGCCCCATCACATCACCGTTCACATCGAGAAGGACGGTGAAATCGATTTTTTTCGAGCGGGCGTACGGGCGGACCTTCGAGAGGTTACGGGGACCATCGATGCTGATCCCGATGAAGGCTACACCCTTTTCTTTGTATTTATCGTTCAGCTGGACCAGTTTCGGGATAGATCGTCCGCACGGCTTGCACCATGTCGCCCAGAAATCGATAACGGTCAGTTTATTGCCTTTGAGCTCAGAGTACGACCTGCTGTGATTCTTCAGGTCCTTGAGCTTGAACTCGAGGCTACCGGCGGCCGCATCGGCAACCAGGAGGAATGTCCCTGCCAGGATAAATAAAGCCAGCAGGGTCGCCACCGACTTGACGACCGGGAATCTCATTTTGATTTTCATTTCTACCCTCGCCTTTTTGATCTTTCGGGGATAGAGGCTCCCCGACGCCCATATAAGACTAATATAGTCCTATTATGGCTTGCAGTCAATCCCCATTCCGAAGATCATTTAAAAGGAAAGTCGATTATTTCAGTGAGTTGTAGAACGCCTCCCAGAACGGATCGACCCTGGGGTGTTCGAACGGACGTTCCTTCCCGCCTTCGATGACAATGATCCCTTTTTCCGGGGGAGTAAGTTCTCCCACGACAGAAGCAGTGATTCCTTTTGCATTGAGGACCTTGACCACATCGCCCGAAAAATCGGGACGGCAGGTGATGATAAGGGTGCCCTCGCTTATCGCCGCGTATGGGTCCTTGATGTCAAACAGTTCACAGATCTCCATCACTCCGTCTTCCACGACGATCGCGTCTTTGTCGAGGACCGCTCCGAGACCGGCTGCCTCGGCGATCTCATAGACTCCTCCCCAGATGCCGCACTCTGTCGCGTCATGCATAGAGGTCACGCCCTTGTCGCGTACTCCCACCGTGATCGCTGTCATGGCATCCTCGACGACCGACATCTTGTAAAAGATATCCTGCGCCTTGTCAGAGAATTCCTTACCGAACGCCTCTGTTATCCTGTCGGGAAACATCGCCGCGAAGATACCAGACGATTCGATAGCCGGTCCCTTCGTGATGATGATATGGTCGCCAGTCTTCGCCAGTGCGGGAGTAACATAGGAGTCGATCGGCCCTACGGCCAGGACGGTCGCCCCTCCGACCATCGGATAGTTACAGTTCTCATACCTTGCAGTGTGTCCGCACACTACTGCCATCCCCAGCTTCTCGCACTCTTCATGCATGACGGTCCACATCTTTTCGAGCTGTTCGGCTGTGATCTCCATTGGCAGGTTGAGGTCGATAGAGAGGTAGGTCGGCTTGAGACCACTCGTCACGATATCCGAAGCAAGGATATGTATCGCAAACCATGCGGCACGTTCCCATCCATATTCAGGTACGATAAAGACGGGGTCGGTCGTAATTGCGACCGCCTGCCCACCTATCTCGACGATCCCCACATCCACACCACTGCACGGCGGCACGATGACCGAATCCCTCTTTCTGCCGAGACGGGGATAAATGAGCTCTTCGAATACTTCCGGTGAGATTTTTCCGATATCGGGGAGTTTCGCTTTCATTTTTTGATCCTTTCATGCTGCTGATTATTCACTTTATTGTTTCACTGTCATAAACAGAACAAGACTATAGCAAGGGCTTGTACCTGATGAAAAGAGCTAAGTAATTCGAGCGAAAAAAAGTGTTCTATTGTGTACCTGAAAGGTCACGAAGAACACTCCGGGTGTACCGTATGGTACGAATTTTCATGCGACGCGGCGGTCCTGTTCGCCGAATATCCATTCTAATCTAATATTTAACAACCAGTTACTACAACATCCCTGCAATACTGAAAATGGCACGTCGCTTGCCCTTTCTCAGTCCATAACTGGTAATGAGGAAATAGTGTTCTGGACTGAGGAAACCCCGTGGTTGAGGAGACCCACCCCGAGCTAAATCATCTTTTTGAGGGATTTTGAAAAGAAACAGGAGTCTAAATATGAAGAACAAGGTCTTATCACTCAGGATCAGCCTGCTGTCGGCTCTGATCGTGCTGGCCTCTCTGGCCATAGTAGGCTGCAGCAGCGAAACCGCAATGGCGCCCCAGGTTCCTTCACTCGACGTCTCGGCAGTAGCCGCAGATCCGCTCGAGGCCGTTCTTAATTCGACAGACGGGCACACTCCGGGCGACCCGACTGCCAGAGTAGATCGCCTCGCCGAGGTACTTGGCCTCGATGACATTCAGAAGGAAGCCCTCCTGGCCGCATTCCTGGATTTCCGTGCAGCTATTACCGCTCTCAGGGACCAGGTCGTAGCTGGAGAGATCACACTGGTTGAAGCGCGCGAAGCGGCTGTACTTCTGCGCGAAGCCTTCGAAGCCGAACTCCAGCTAATCCTCACCCCCGAACAGTATGACCTCCTTCAGGAGATGAGACAGGTCAGGGACAGGATCAGGGACAGGATCGAAGACGGCACATGTGATAAATATCAGCGCTGGGACATCTGGTTGACCGAAGTCGGCGCCGATTCCGCACAGGCTGAGGCCGTTTACGAGGCCCTCGACATCATGCATGACGGGATCAGGGACCTTATCATCCAGGTCCAGGACGGAACTCTGACCAGGGAAGAAGCTATCCTTGCGATTCAGACTCTTCGCGATGATTTCGACGCGGCTCTCCAGGCCATCCTGACTGCGGAACAGTACGAGGCTCTTATCGCGCTGCGTCCCGACAAGTGTAAAAAGTAATTCTATCCGCGTTTCCGGCCGTTGGCAACGACGGACGGTGGGTAGGGTCGGGGTAGTTCGCTGCCCCGGCCCTTTTTTTGTTACTTGACCCGGAAAAAATATTCTTTATCATTAACCCTGATGCACGAACGTTCACAAAGTGGAGATTGGGATAATGAACAAACCGGGCCGCACGCAATTGACAGTGATCATCGCGACGATCATGCTCTTGTCATACCTTTCCGTGGCCCTTGGAGCTGAACTCACCCATAACCACGAAGATGACGGCTATTTCCACGATGACTGTCCGGCATGCCAGTGGAACATCCACCACCTGAGCGACTCCCCGGAAGACGCAGGAGTCATCAACTTCCTCGCGGATCCTCTGCATGTGGCTCAGTACAATGTCGTCGAGCATTCTTTAACTCTTCCCGACAAGATCCTGATCACCCTCTGCTCATCAAGAGCGCCTCCAGAGACCTCCTGTTAATCAAGCATTGATCTATTTCAATTCCACTGCCCGGATAATCGAGGGTGTGGTCTAAACCGCCTTGAAGAAGACGGTCTGATCCCGATGAGAATCGGATGCGGATAACACGGAGGAACCATGAAGATATTGAGATCACTATTGTTGATAGTTCTGGCCCTGACGATCCCCCTCACTGTTTCAGCTCAGGACAGGACTGAGATGACAGAGAAGGAACTGGCCAGATTGCTGAAGGAACAGGGTCACAGAATAGAGACCCTCGAAAAGATCATAGAAGAGCTTCAGGCAAGGATCGACAGAAAAGAAAAGGATAACGAACTCGAAGACCTGCTTGCAGAAGCTCGCAGGATGGCAGAACAAAAGAACAAGAGTACGGAGCAAGGAGAAAAAAGAAAATTCTACAGTGGGCTCCGACAACATTCGGCCCTTAATCCGAACATCAGTGTCGGAAGCGATTATTATTTCTCATACGGATCTTCCCGGACGGAATACAACAAGGCACTTTCAGACAATAGCTGGGGAACCGGGCAATTGTTTATCAGAGAGATCGAGATCGCGGCAGAGGCCTCTCTTGACCCGTATTCTCGAGCCAAGGTCTTCCTCGGTTTCGGGCCCGAGGGAGTCGGAGTCGAGGAAGGGTATATGGAATGGCTGAACTGGCCTCTCAACATGAACCTCAAACTCGGAAAATACAAGTCACAGTTCGGTGTTATGAACAGGTATCACCTGCACGCGCTGCCACAGTTCGATCTCCCTCTCGTAATGTCCAATTTCTTCGGAAACGAATCCCTGAAAGGCGTCGGAGTGGCGGCAAACTTCCTCCTGCCCTCCCTGACGGCACATGTCAACGAACTGGACCTGCAGGTCATCTCCGGTGGAGAGGGTCCCAGTTTTACAGGTGACGGCAACCACAATATCGTCTTCGTGAGTCATTTGAAAAATTACTGGGATATCAACCGGGCCGCCTATATCGAACTCGGCCTAAGTGGAGCTACCGGTTACAACGACGCGGAAGAGTCGAGCAGGACGATTCTGGGTGGAATCGACCTCAGATTGAAGTGGTCGCCTCCGGGACGTTCAAAATACCGTGGCTTTGAATGGTGGAGCGAAGCTGTTTTTTCCAGATATGAACTTCAGGATGAAAATATCGACAGCTGGGGGATCTTTTCCTCACTTCAATACCGTCTTGGCGCGAGATGGCTGTGTAGCGGTCGTTTCGATTATTCACAGCTACCAGGAGACGGGTGGCGGGAAGAATATGGCGGCACAGCCTGTATCGACTTCTGGCAGAGCGAATTCGTCTTCCTCAGGTTGCAGTATTCATATATCGACAGGAACTTCGACGAGGACGACAACAGAGTGATCCTCCAGGTGTCATGGGCGATGGGGCCTCATAAACATGAATCTTATTAAGAATCGAGCTGGATCGTGGAGCCCGTCAAAAGGAGACAGAAAATGAAAATAGCAGGAAATTTATTGATCGTGTTGCTGGCGCTGGCAAGCTTTGCCACACATACCAACGCGGAAGACCGGATAAAAGTCATCACTACATTTTCAGACTTCGCTTCTATCACCAGGGAGATCACAGGAGACCTCGCAGAAGTCGAATACCTTTCACATGGTGACCAGGATCCACATTTCGTCCCGCCCAAGCCGAGCCTCGCGCTTAAACTCAAGAAGGCCGACATGCTGGTATCTACGGGGCTGGATCTCGAGATGTGGCTTGCTACACTCCAGGACAAGGCCAGAAACAGCCGGATAATGGACGGCGCAGACGGGTTTATCACAGTCTCTCCCGGAATCGATATCCTGCAGAAACCGGAGACGTTGAGCAGGACCGAGGGCGACGTCCACATCATGGGAAATCCCCACTTTCACACCAGTCCTCTCAATTGGAAACCTATTTCAGAAAATATCCTGACAGGTCTGACACGGGTCGACCCGAAAAACGCTGATACTTACAGGGCAAATCAGAAATTGTTCATCGAGAGGATGTATATAGCGATGTTCGGCCACGAACTCGTTGAGCTCATAGGCGGTGAGCAACTGGCTGAACTTCTCCGGTCCGGCAATCTTATCGAGTTCCTTGACAGGGACTATCAGGGAAAGAAACTGTCGGACATGCTTGGGGGCTGGGTACAGGGATCCCTCCCGTTCAGAGGCATGAAAGTCATCGCTTATCATAAGAACTGGGCCTATTTCGCCCATGATTTCGGGCTGACCGTGGCCGGATATATCGAGTCCAAACCTGGCATCCCTCCCACTCCAAAGCATGTGGAGCAGACGATTCGCCTGATCAAGACCGAAGGGATCGATGTCATGCTTGTCGCGTCGTATTTCGAAAAGAGAAAACCTGCGGCAATCTCAGAAAAGACGGGAATAAAGGCGCTGTTTCTTCCCATGTCGGTCGAAGCTCTTCCAGAAGTCCCGGACTGTTTCTCACTTGTCGATTACTGGATCGAGCAGATCAACAATGCAGTGGGCACGGACTAGCATCATTACGATTGGAGAAATAAATGCTGGATAGTCTCGGTTTTCTTTTGATCCAGATAGTGTTGCTTCTGGTAGTGACGTCCGTGCATACCTACCTGGGACTTCACGTGATCAGGAGAGGAATAGTCTTCTCCGACCTCTCTCTGGATCAACTTGCTGCTTTCGGAGTGATAGTGGGCATCGGACTCGGTATCGAGGGCGGGACCCTAGGGTCCTACCTTGTTTCTTTTGTCGCGGTGCTTGCAGGCTCGTTTATTCTTGCCTATGTCAAACCCCGGAACAAAAACATCCCCCACGAGGCTGTTATCGGAATAGTATACGGACTGGCACTTGTCGCCTCGATAATGGTGGCCGACAAGATATCAGGCGGCCTTGCCTACGTCACGCAGACTCTTTCAGGAATGATGCTCTGGGCAAGCTGGCCGCTGGTGACCACCACCGTCATCGCCTATCTCCTTCTCTCGATCTTCCATTTCAGGTTCAGGGACAGATTCATCGCCATAACCGAAGGAAGAGGAGATCCAAAAAATGAAAATTTCTGGGACCTCCTGTTCTTCGTCACACTTGGCATTATCACGGTCCTTATCGTACCCATAGCCGGCGTGTTGCTGGCATATGGATTTCTGATGATCCCGGCTGCCATAGCGACATTGTTCACCAAAGACTGGAAGACCGCCCTGCGGTTGGGATGGAGCATCGGATTCGTAGCGTCGATGTCAGGTCTGATGGCTTCATATCGCTTCAATCTCCCCTACGGCCCTACCCTGGTCATGTCGCTTGGAGTGTTTTTCATGGGAGCCCTGACTCTGAAATACTTCACGGAAAGGTCAAAACAGTAATGGATATAATACTATTTCTTCTTCCTCCACTTACGGCAAGTATCATAATACTCGGACTACTCGCGTATCTTGGAATCCACGTGCTGAAAAGGGAGATCATCTTCATAGACATCGCTCTGGCCCAGATCGCCGCAGTCGGGGCGACCTTTGCCCATGTCTTTCTCGGAAGAGGAGAGGACAGTCTAGCTGCCTATCTGACCGCTTTCGGATTCACAGTACTTGCCTCTCTTTTCTTCTCACTGATAGACAGGCGCATCAAACAGATCTCGCATGAAGCTGTGATAGGAGTGACATACGCGATCGCCGCCTCTTCTTCTCTATTCATCCTGGCTATGGCTGCCGGCGGAGACGTCCATGTCGAACATATGCTGACCGGCAGCATACTATGGGCCCAATGGCCCGACATCTTTTCTATTGCCCTTCTCTTCGGGCTGGTAGGCATCTTTCATATTATATTCAGAAAACGATTTGTGCATCTTTCGGAAAAGTACGGGAAAGAATCGATAAAAAGCAGCCGGGACGTCTTGTGGGATTTTCTTTTTTACATCTCGATGGGGCTGGTGATCACGTTCTCTGTCAAGATCGCCGGAGTACTCGTCATATTTTCCTTTCTCATAATCCCGGCAACATTCTCGGCAATGTTCTCAGGATCGTGGAGGTCACGCATCATCCTCGCGTGGGCAGTCGGGATATTTTCCATAATCAGCGGTCTGGCCCTGTCATACTTTCTCGATTTTTCCTGTGGCCCCTCAGTTGTGACTATGCTTGGATTAACGCTTATCCTTACAGCATCGATCCGGGCGATCCGTGGTCGGACAAAGTAATGACCAAGCCGCTGTAGCGATACCCGGCAACCCCGACTGACAGGGATAATACAATATTCTCCAGGAATGTATTTTCAGTCATTTTCTCCAGATGATCATTTCAGCCTTGTATTATGAGCATATGTGCATTATACTGTCTGAAGCAGGATGAAAAGGAGGCTTCATGGCACGGTCAAAAAAACAGAAGATGGTGGGTAGTCCACCGGTATACAGGTCCTTCAAACCATCAGGAGTGATGCGTAGTACGCTTGAGCTGATAAAACTGGAACTGAGTGAGTACGAAGCAATAAGGCTTGCCGACTATGAAGGTCTTGACCATGCCGAGGCTGCCACGGAGATGGAGATCTCCCGGCCCACCTTCTCCAGGCTGATAGAGACAGCCAGGAGCAAGATGGCGAGGTTTCTGATCGATGGAAGAGAACTCGTGATCGAGGGCGGCAACATCCACTTTCGCGACAATGTGGTCAAATGCTGCAATTGTAGACATATGTTCAATATAAGAATGGGTTCAGGTCTAAAGAATTGCCCGGAATGCGGATCTGACGACCTTGTCAGCTTCGCCGGCAATTTCGGTCATGGCCGGTGCTGTGCCGAGATCAAAAAGGATGAAAGCGAGGAAAAGGAATGAACGGAAAAAAAGATGGATCAGGCGGCGGGCGCCGCGACGGCAGCGGTCCCGGCCGGGGAATGAATCAGGGCACAGGTAACGGAAAAGGTCTCGGCAAGGGCGGGGGCCGTGGCAGAAACCAGGGTGGTGGTTTCGGGCCCGGAGGGTTCTGTGTATGCGCGTCCTGCGGCCATAAGGTGGCTCACGCACAGGGCACGAAATGTACTTCGCTGAAATGTCCCGAGTGTGGAAAACCGATGGTAAGAGAAGAATTGCTTGAGAAAAACGATTAGGGAAAAAAGCGACTCGGGAATAGACAAACAGACTTAAGAAAAGAGAAGTGATCATGGAGAAGTATGATATAGCAGTGATCGGTGGTGGCCCCGCGGGTATTACGCTGGCAAAGATGCTCGGCGCCAAAAGAAAGATGGCCGTGATAAGGCCGGAGGACCACAGCATGATCTATTGCGCCATGCCTTACGCCATCGAGGGGCTCCTCGAAGAGAAGAAGACATTAAAGAAGGACAGCCTTGTGACCGACGCGGGAGCCGACCTCATCAGAAATACAGTCACATCCGTTGACTTCGAGACAAAAAGTATCACCTTCGAGGATTCGTCGCAGATCGGCTGGGACAAGCTTGTCATCGCTACCGGCGCTGACCCATTCATCCCGCCGATCCCGGGGAAAGACCTAGCGGGTGTCACGGGATTCAAGACTGCAAATGACATGTCCGCTATTACGGGAATGATCGATGCGGGACTCGGCAGGGCGGTCGTAGTGGGAGCCGGAGCCATAGGCATCGAACTCGCTCTGGCAATAAAGGCCCGGGGTGTGGAAGTCGACCTTGTAGACATGGGCGAATCGATCCTCCCGAACCTTGTGGATCGCGAGATGTCCGAGGAACCGTGCTCGGCGCTGGCCGGCACTGGAATACGGCTTCACCTTCAGGCGAAGGTGACAGAGCTTAAGGGAGGCCCGATGGAGTCCCCTGACAACTCCAGTAGTACAGAAGGAAAACAGGCGGTCGCGCAGGTCATACTCGACAACGGCCAGATCATCCATTTCGATTCGGGAGACGATTGTGCCGAAGATGAAGAAGGAAGACTCCCCGGGCTGGTCGTCTTCGCAACCGGCATGACTCCGCAAGTCTCACTGATGAAAGACAGCGGGATGAAGATCGGAAAAGACGGCATCATCGTTAACGAAAAAATGGAGACCAGTATTCCGGACGTCTTCGCGGCTGGAGACTGTGTCGAATTTACAAGCGGTATCACCAAAAAACCGGTTCCTGGCAAACTCGCCACCAACGCCGTGCCGATGGCTCGGATAGTCGCTTTCAACCTGCTCGGCAGGCCCCGCGCATACCCGGGCTTCTATAACGGCGCGGCGACCAGGGTCGGCGATTACTACGTAGGAGGTACGGGCCTCTCGGAGAAAGCAGCGGCCGACGCCGGTATCGAGACGATCTGCGGATATGGCGAGGTCACTACACAGTTCCCGATCATGCCCGAGGCGAAGAAGATGAAGACCAAGCTGGTCGTCGAGCAGGCAACCCGCAGACTGATCGGTGGTCAGATAGTAAGCGGCGAGCCCGTCACCGGCAGGCTCGACCTTTTGACATTCGCCATACAGAAGGAGTCCACGGTGGACGACCTGGCGGCACTGAGCTATTCGGCCCAGCCGTACCAGTCCTTCTATCCGGCGGCAAACGGTATCGTGATGGCAGCGGAGGATATCATGAGGAAGTTGTCCGCAAGGAATTAAACAGGTTCGTTACTCTGGCAGAATCGATTATATTAGCACCTGGCATCAATACAGGAGCGTACTGATCTATGACAGAGTGTATATTAGTCTCCGATCTTCATGGCAGGACAGACCGG
>JAHOYU010000024.1 GCA_019038625.1 Candidatus Latescibacterota bacterium
GCTCCTTCACTCCCCATATGAAGAGGGGGAGGTTCATCACCCACATCAGGATTCCCACCGACACCTTTCCTCCGAAAAGGTAATGCACGGTCATGGAGAGTCCAGTCACTCCACCGGGAACTACTTTGGCATCTATGAGAAAGACGGCAACACCCAGAGACATTATCGCCGCCCCCAGAGTTATGAAGAGATATTCGGTGAATGTCCGGGAATTGAATTTCTTCAATGCGTTTCCTCCAGCTTGTTCATTCATTCCTTTTGATCCTGATGCGGCCCGTCCCCTTCTCTGTGAACGAACCTATGATCGCGGAATCCACTCCGCGGCTGAGGAGCATATCGTGAAGCCTGACGGCCTCACCCCGTGGCAGGGATATCAGAAGCCCTCCAGACGTCTGTGCATCGCAGATCACCAGACGGTCTGTCTCGGAGATCGTTTCATCCCAGTCTGTCATATCTGCCGTGAATAGATGATTGTTCACGGTTCCTCCCGGAATATTTCCCTCCACAGCCAGTTCTCTGGCCCCATCGATAAGCGGAATACTTTCCATCCACAACTCAGCATCGATTCCGCTTCCTTTCGTCATCTCTCTCAGATGTCCTACAAGCCCGAATCCGGTCACATCAGTACAGGCGTTCACCGGAAAATCGACCATCGTCTCGGCAGCCGTGCGGTTAAGACAACTCATCACAGATATCGCCTTTTCCTCAGTCTCTCTATTCGCGCTCCCATTTTTCATTGCTGTGGCAATTATTCCCGTTCCAAGAGGCTTGGTAAGGATGATGCTGTCACCAGGTCTGGCTCCTGAATTCCGTAGTATGGAATCCGGATGGATTGTGCCGGTGACAGCCAGCCCATACTTGGGCTCGGAATCTTCAATAGTATGTCCCCCGATGATCGATATTCCGGCCTCATCTGCCTTCGCGAGGCCCCCTTCCATAATCTTACGCAGAATATCGAGAGACAACCTCTTGTCTGGAAATCCGACGATGTTCAGGCCGAACAACGGTTTTGCACCCATCGCGTAGAGATCGCTCAGCGAATTTGCAGCGGCGATGACTCCAAATGTAAAAGGATCGTCGACGATCGGCGTAAAGAAATCGACAGTCTGTACAATCGCGATATCGTCACTGACCCTGTATACTGCGGCGTCGTCGGACGTGTCCTTTCCGACCAGGACATCGGCATCGTCAGGAGCGGGCAGGCCTTCCAGCACTTTCTCAAGGTCCTGGGGTCTCAACTTACAGGCACATCCGAGGCCATGAGTGTACCTGGTCAACCTGATCACATCTTCATCCTCTGCCGTGTCTACCACTATATCCGCGCCGGGAGCGAGTCTGCTGGCCGCTTTGAGGATGATCTTCGCTGCTCTGTCCACCTCGTCCAAAGTGGTCGTACGCCCCGTCGAAAGCCTGATGGTCCCCATTGCTATATCTACCGGTATCTTCATGGCCTCAAGGACAAGGGAGACATCGATCGAATCTGTATGGCAGGCCGCGCCCGCGGAGGCAGCTACATCTTCAGTGATCTCATCGAGCAGTGTATTCGCTTCCACGAGAGGGAAACTCACACTGAGAGTATTGGTAAGCCTGTGATCGACGCTCCCGTTCACCCTGATTCCGGGTGAGCCGGCGATCAGAAGGTCCTGGAGCCTGTCTCTCATCTTTCCCATATGAACCATGTTTTTTTCCAGGTCTCTTTCAGCTACTTCAGCGGCCTTGCCCAGACCGGCGATCTCGAGAATATTCTCTGTTCCCGCCCTTATGTTCCTCTCATGATCTGCTCCGTGAATCAGCTTGGTCAGTTTGACGCCGGGCCTTATATACAGCGCGCCGATCCCTTTTGGCGCATAGAACTTGTGCCCCGCCACAGAGAGGAGATCCACTCCAAGCTCGTCGACTTTTACAGGCACCTTTCCAACTGACTGAGCTGCGTCGGAATGAAAGATAATTCCCTTTTCCCTGGCGGCGGCTGCGAGTCCGCTAACAGGCTGGATAGTGCCGACTTCATTATTTGCATGCATGACCGTGGCAAAGATAGTACCGGGAGATATGGCGTCCCGGAAATCATCGATGGAGACAAGCCCCCCATAGTCAACTGGCAGGTATGTGACCCTGAATCCCTCGCCCTCCAGAAACCGGCATACTTCCATGACAGCTGGATGCTCTATCGATGAAGTTATAATGTGGTCGCCCTTTTCCCTGAGGGCAAAAGCTGCCCCTTTGATTGCCAGATTATTCGATTCACTTCCGCCGCTGGTGAAAATCACCTCATCAGGATTGCACCCGAGCAGCCTGGCCAGCGATCTTCGGGCGTCACTTACCGTTTTTCTTGCCTGCAGGCCGTACCAGTGGGAACTCGAAGGATTGCCAAAATATTCGTCGAGAAACGGTCTCATGGCCTCCGCAACCTCAGGAGAGATCGGCGTAGTAGCATTATAATCGAGATAGACAGGAAGCATGGGGCCTTTCTCCTTATCGTTCCAGCGTCTCGGTCGTTATCAGTAGAAACTGCCCGGAACACTATTGTAAACACATAGCGTCATTTCAATAAACATTTTTCTCTATGGAAATCAATTTGCAGCGGGTTACAGGCACGACATTGACAAGTCTTCATGTTTTGTTTATCGTTGGTCATTCGACCGGGCAAACTGGATACAGGCCCTGTACCCCGAAATCCGATCCAGGAGGAAACAGGCGATGGCAAAAAATATTATCTTCTTATTAACTGTGACTCTTTTGATATCTTGCGGCGATGGAAAAGATAAGAGTCGCAGCGAACCGATAGATACTCCTCCCATGTCCTCACGATCTCACGACATACACATCTTCTATCATACTGGATTCGGGACTCCGGAGATCGACGGCGAATACCGGGGATGGAACGGCTCAAGCGAAAACAACCTGGGCGAACCGCGCTCCTACCCCGGAGGCAATGATATCGCTTCCAGTTTCTTTCCCGCTTTCGGATGTTACAGCTCAAATAATCCACGGGTGATTGAAAGCCAGATGAGTCAACTCGCCGGTGCCCAGATCGGAGTCGTATGTGTATTATGGTTCGGTAAAGACTCATACGAAAGCCAGCCTGTTCAAATGATCCTGGACAGAGCGTTACGATACAGCATAAGGGTAGACTTCATGATCGCCGCGTATGAAGGCCGGACGATCGAATCCGTCGCCGGAGATATCCGCCACATAATCGATACATGGGGGAAACACAAAGCATTTTACATCACCGACAGATTCGGGATGCGACCGATGTTCTTTATCGAGCAGACCTGGTCGTTTGACGAAGAAACCTGGGCTTCTATTCTGAGTGAAACAGGAACCATCACGATCAGAGACACTATGTTTGACGCCATAATTGTGGGTGGTTGGGAAGACGTCGAGGACGGCAACAAATTACTCGGCGCGGGATTCGACGGATTCTACACACCATACTCAAGCGCGGGGACATGGGGAGCCGACATAGCCAACTGGGAAGATATGAATCTATTCGCTATGGAAAACAATCTTATCTTCATCCCCACTCTACGCCCCGGATACGACGATACAAAGATCCATTCCTGGAACGGCGGGGCTGTTATAGAAAGGGACCGTGGAGAATTCTACATGACGATGGTAAAAGCTGTCATGAAGATCAAACCACCCTTTATTTCCGTCGATTCTTTCAATGACTGGCAGGCGGGGACCCAGATCGAACCGGCAATGCCAGTGAGGGTTCAGGGATTCGAATATAAAAATTACAGAGACAAGAATGGATCCAGATATTTACAGGCAACTCAGGAATGGGTGAAAGGATTCTCCAGATAAGGCTGGGAGCACCTGCGCCCGGACGCTCTGTCAGAATACTGTACCGCCTCCGGAGACTATGATTTGCAATCAAAAAGATTAAAATCAGAGATCCTGCTTCTCACCGCATCAGCGATCTGGGGATTCGCTTTTGTCGCACAGAGAGCAGGGATGGAGCATGTCGGCCCGTTCATATTCAACGGGATCCGATTCGCTCTGGGAACTATTGTCCTGGCTCCCATCGCGATCCGTTCAGTCAGACAGGACGGCAGGCCCGTGGGTCGTTTCGTAATACTTATCGGGGGGATTGCGGGCCTTATCCTTTTCTTCGGCGCTTCACTACAGCAGATGGGGCTGGTCTACACGACCGCAGGCAAGGCGGGGTTCATCACCGGCCTGTATGTCGTTCTGGTCCCGATCCTTGGTATTGCATTCAGGCAAAAGACCAGCGCCGGTACGTGGGCTGGAGTGTTTCTGGCTGGCATTGGACTGTATTTTCTCAGCTTTACAGGCCGGTTCACGATCGGAAGAGGAGATCTTCTTGTTCTGGCAGGAACATTTTTCTGGGCATCGCATGTAATCCTGATAGGAGCGGTCATAGGAAGAGTAAACGCGCTTGTCCTTGCCGTCACACAGTTTTCTGTCTGCTCGATCCTCAGTATCGCTGCTTCCCTGTTCACGGAATCTACTTCGATCCAGGGATTACAGGACGCGGCCATCCCTATCCTGTATGGTGGACTGTTCTCGGTAGCAATAGCATATACACTTCAACTGTTGGCCCAGAAGCATACACCACCTTCCCACGCTGCGATCCTCCTCAGCCTTGAGACTGTCTTTGCCGCCATCGGGGGCTGGATGGTCCTGAACGAGATCATCCCGCCAAGAGGACTTATAGGATGTGCTTTCATGCTTGTCGGTATCCTCGTATCCCAACTGGGTGTCAGAAGAGGCAAGAGAAGATAAAAAACGGCATGCCCCGGAGGAGCATGCCGCAACCGATTACCTTTTATTCGTATTGTCTGGATTACTTTTTAAGTGTCACCGTCCCTGAAGCCGTGCTCAGGATAACGGAAGGATCATCCCCCTTCTTCGAAAACCACTTGCGGACCCAGTCATCTCCGTGTCTGCGATATTCTTCCTCATCGTCGAAGTCGAACGGGCTTACTATACGTCCCCTTCGCTTCCTCGCTTTGAATTCGAAATACCCGATCACTTCATTACCGTTGTAATCAAGCGATACGTTACCCGAAGCAGTCGAAAGATCCATATCATACTCGCTGGTCTCAGACAGTCTTACCTTCACGCTACCCGAGGCAGTAGAGAATCTGCTGTTACCGTCGATGATAATATCATAGGCCTTTACAGTCCCGCTGGCAGTCGAAAGGCTGAATATACCCTTTGAATCTGAGACCTCGATATCACCGGAAGCAGTACTCAACTCGATATCGCCCTCAACGTTGACAGCTTCGATATCGCCACTGGCCGTCGAAAGTTCGACCTCCTCGGTGACATTCTCGATATAGATGTCCCCACTCGCAGTCGAGACTTCCTTCTCGCCCCTGACGTCTATCAGTCTGACCTCACCGCTCGCAGTCGAGACATCGAGTTCACCGTCCATGTCTTCTGCTGAAATATCTCCCGATGCGGTGCTGACTTCTACGTCTCCACTGACACCCGAGATCTCAAAATCCCCCGAAGCAGTTGAGAATTCGATGTCGATATCCGCAGGTACGGTCAAAGTCCATTTGACCTCTCCACTACTGCTTCTACCGTGCCATTCCTCTTTAATGATCAGCTTGCCGCCTGACTCTTTGATCCTGTAATCCATCGCGTCTTCAGGATATACGTCCCGGTAGAGTTCAACTATCACCTCATTCGACTTGTGTGTCTTTACGAGGCAGTCTCCACTGACCGTGCTGATCCTGATGCGCTTGACATCATCGAATCGCTTGATGACTTCATCATCTCCGCGCGTGAATCCGGCACTGGCACACAGTGCTACGATCAACATGGCTATGATCATTGTCGAAGTCTTCTTCATCCCGTTCCTCCTTTCAATGTGATAATCCTTCCGTTTCATGATTCGCGTTCAATTCTGTATCCGCCGCGATCAAGTTATGTGAATTATACGTATGAAGGGTATGGAAAGTCGTCCCGTATTGAAATCCAGAACGAAAAATCGGTCCCGGATTGCAATTCGATACAGAAATCACCACAAACAGTTCAGCACAACCACGATTCAAACCGTGCTAACTCGTTCTCTTTCTGTATTTTGATGGAGTAGTCCCTGTAAATTTCCTGAAAGCGGTATTGAATGTGGACTTCGAATAAAAGCCGGCATCATATGCTATTTCCAGAATATTCCGGTTGTCGTTCGCCGGATCGGAGAACATTTCCTTGACCGCTTTCACCCTGTGACCGTTCACAAAATCGTTAAAACTGACATCGAACTTCCCATTTATTATCATGGAAAGCTGATTGTAATGTATCCTCAGCATCCCGGCAAGTTTCTTGAGAGTCAGATCGGGATCGAGAAATATCTTATCCTCTTCCATGAGCTTGACCAGCCCGTCCAGAGCCTTCTCCATCTGGTCGTCGCCGATTGTGACAGTCCTGTACTTCGATCTCTGTTTCCGTTTCCTCGAATATCTCACACCGGCAAACCACACAAAACTCGCCAGGATGACCGATGATGTCGACAGGAAACCGAATCTGGCCGTTCTGTAGAACGGAAGGCCTATCGAAAAGATCGCCGTAGCGGTGTTTCTGCTCCATCTTCCACCATTACCTGCTGCCCTGACAGTCATCCTGTAATCACCCGCGGGAAGATCTCTGTACGATACCACCCTCTCCTTTCCCATCATCACGGTCGAAAGGGATGAGACTGGCCCGACGAGTCTGCATAGAAATCGACATTTCTCTGGTGACCGACACACCAGCGCAGTAAAGCGGAATTCCACCTTGCCGGCAGAATTCGAGAGTTTCACTATCTGGTGGATATCTACCGGATCATCGTCCACTGTCATCGATTCTATAATGACGACCGGCACCGTTTCTATTCTGGCTTCACCCGGCCCGTCGAAGACTGCGATTCCTCCTGTAGTAGGATAGAGCCTCCCTCCGTCCCCGGACACCCAGTATGATGGTGAACAATAGCCACTGCATGCGGACGCCGGCATACCTTCAGCCTCGTCGAACAACTCGGGTACGAGCATGACTGCCGCGCCGTCGAAAAATGACCCGACCGAATCGATATCGATCCGAAAGACCCCTTTTTCGCAGCTCATCCAGAGCACTCCCAGTTCGTCGCCGGTTATACTGTATATGTAATCTCCTGGTAATCCGTCACTGGAATCACAGGTCCTGACACTGTCAGGACCGATTCTCATCAGGCCGTTTCCTGCTGTCCCGGCCCAGAGCCGGCCGTCGATTCCACGGTGAAGCGAAAGGATATCCGAGCCCCTTTCCGACCCACCGTATTCCAACCGTTCCTGCACATCCCCACCCAGCTTCCAGATGCCGTTTCTAGTTGCGGCAAGGACCGATCCATCGATATCTTTATAGAAGGTCCGTACCGTCTCTCCTGCCAGTACGAGTTCCTCTACATTTGCCCCCTTTTCGCTGAAAGAGACCCTTGCGACTCCGTTATCCGTCCCGACCAGTACGCAGCCATCTCCGCCTTCAATAAAGGCAGTGATATTGTTCGAGGGAAGTCCTCTGCCCGCATCCAGATTTGTTATCCTGTCTCCGGATAGAATACTGATCCCGCCCGCCATAGTCCCTACCCACACCTCATCCATACCGTGGAGCAGGAGGGCTCTTACCATATCTCCGGCCAGTCCGGTATCAACCGAATACTTTTCGGTCACCGATCCATTTCTGGAGACGAACAATCCATTGTTTCCGCTCCCGATCCACAAGGTGCCATTATCATCCCCAATTATTGGATATACAGAGCCTGTCGGCAGTCCCTGCGCTTCTGATATTCTTCCTACCCTGGCATTCCTGACCTGGATGAGGCCCCTGTTCCTGGTTCCTGCCCATATCGATCCGTCTGTACAGGTGAATATCGATTGGATATGACTGTATCTCAGGTCCTCCTCCATCAGAAGATCTGACACTTCGTCCCCGTTCATCATTTTGAGTCCGGCAGTCATAGTACCTGCCAGATGAGTTCCATCCATTCTTGAGGAAAGTGCTGTGACTGGTTGGGTCCCCATCTGCTCGAGCCATTCGAATATCCCGGTATGGGGCCAGATCGAGTACAGGCCGGTCATCGTACCCACAAAGACTCTTCCATCCGGAACCGACTCAAGGGAAAGGACAGACAGGCTGGCCAGGTCTGGATCGTAATCGATCAACTGAACTGTATTCTCGTAGAGAGCTCCGATCCCTCCCCTCAGTGTTCCCATCCATGCGTGTCCCCATCCATCGATGGTGACAGAGGTGAACAGATCGTCCGCGAACCCATCCTCCAAGCCGAAAGAAAAGATCGATTCCCCATCGAAGCGATGGATCCCCAGTTCAGTCGCGATCCAGATATTTCCGAACGGATCACCATGGATCGCCCTGATGTGGCCGTCGGCAAGTTTGTTCTCGTCATCGAATCTCTCGAAAAAACCATTTCTGAGAAGGGTCATGCCTTCGCCATCGGTTCCTATCCAGAGTATGTTTCCCTCCCCCACAAAGAGAGATAGAATGCCGTTTGTTCCCAGCTCCGGAGTGTTGTACTGATCGAAGACGACAAATCTGAACCCGTCAAAACGAACGAGACCATTTCCCGTCCCTATCCACAGGTACCCCTCGTCAGACCTCGCCAGGGCCCTGACATCTTCTCCGGGAAGCCCCGAAACAGTGTTCCATCTCAGCGTGACAGTCTCTTCTCCGGAATATCCCGTTCCACTTGTAATCACCGGGATCAATAGTATAAGCACAGCGAAGAGACACTGGCAGACTATCGGCCGAAAAACCACCGGATATTTCCTGAATGTGTGTTTTCGATAATTATTGATCATCTATCTACTTACTCAGTTTTTTCGTTCCGCTTCAAGACAATAATCATAGAGAAAGAGGAGCGACCAGCGCTCCTCTTATATACGACTTGATTTTATGATTGGTTTCGTTTTCAGCGGTCCGGACCAGGTCAGTGCTATCCATGTCCGAAACCGCATCTGCCACGACAGGCTTGAATCGGGCCGGGAATCACCGTCCGGACAGATATTCGTTGATCGACCAGGCGGCCTTTTTGCCGGTGCCTATCGCGCCTACCGCGTCGTTAGGGCCCGTCTCGCAGTCGCCGCCGGCGAAAACGCCATCGATATTCGTCGTCATTCTTTCCGGATCGGCATCGAAATTGCCCCATTTATTAAGCTTGATGCCGGCTTCACGAGCGATCTCATCTTCGACCTTCTGCCCTATCGCCATTACACAGGTATCAGCCTCAATAGTAAATCCGGACCCTTCGATCGCCTCGGGTCTCCGCCTGCCGCTCGAATCGGGCTCGCCCAGACGCATCCTTCTGCAGGTGATTTGAAGCCTGCCACCACTCTCCGTTATCTTTTCCGGTGTGGTCAGGAAGTTGAACACGACACCCTCTTCCCTTGCCTCTTCCACTTCCTCCACATTAGCGGGCATCTCCTTCTCACTCCGTCGGTAGACGACCTCTACTTCAGAATCCAGCCTGACAGCCGACCTTGCAACGTCCATGGCTGTATTCCCGCCGCCGACTACGATCGTCTTCTTTCCAATATCGGGCCTTTCACCCTTGGAAATACGATCCAGGAAATCCAGTCCGATATGGACAGCCGGGAGATCATTGCCCTCTACGGGCATATCTGTTCCCACCTGCGCTCCGACCGAGATAAAAACAGCATCGTAATCATCCAGTATACGGCGCGCCGAAATATCTTTCCCGATCCTGACACCGGTCTTGATTTCGACACCGGCATCTTCTATCACTTTGATCTCCCTTGCGATCACCTCGTCAGGAAGCCTGTACTCAGGTATACCGCTAAGTAACATACCACCGGGCTTGTCTTCCTGCTCGAAGACTCTCACCTCGTGTCCGTAGTGAGAGAGATAGAACCCGGCCGTAAGTCCGGCGGGGCCTGCGCCTAAGATCGCCACCTTTTTCCCCGTTGCGGGAATATCTTCTGTCTCGAGTATAGAATCCCGGATATCGAGAGTATTATCCGTTATGTATCTTTTCAGCCATCTGATGGCCAGCGGCCTTCCCTGCGCTCCGACGGGACAGGCGGTCTCGCAATGTGCCGTGCATACACGCCCGCACGATTCAGAGAAAGGGTTCGTATCGTATAGTATCCTGAGACCTTCTTCGAGGTCCTGGTCCCTGATTGCCCTTATGTATTGTGGAACATCCATATGGGTAGGACAGGCCTCGATACACAGGCCGCATTCGACGCACCTGGCCGCTTCCTCAAGCGCTGTCTCAGTCGTATATCCGAGCATCATCTCATCGAAGTTCTTCCTGCGAATATCAGGTTTGACGAATCGCATCGAAGCACGGGCCGGTTCTATCAGCCAGGACTCGTCTGTACTTCTGTACCCCTTCTCCGACATGTCCCAGGGCTTCTGATCTCCTCCAGGGATGAAAACCCAGTCCTCGCCATCATCCGAGATCCAGTTATACTCGTTCGACATCCCGAGGCTGGTTGTCGGACATACATCGACGCACAGAGCACACCAGCAGCATCTGCCATAATCAATCGAAGGCCTGAGGCCACTGTCACCCCGCTTCGTCTCCTGCCCGGGTATCTCGACCATATCGATAGCGGCGTTTTGACAGATCGCCTCGCAGGTGCCGCACCCGACACACTTACCAAGATCATTTATATGAAAACCCCTGTACGCGGGAGCTCCTTCCCTGTCTTTCCGCGGACGCATGATCGTAAACGGTTTTTCGAACGCCCTTTTCCAGGCGTAGAAGGGAGATATGATGTCTCTCAGTTTCATGTTACCTCTCTATCTCCGGTGGACAGGTCTGAAGCGATACAGCCAATCCGCCCACATCCGACATGCTGATCCCGATTGCGAGTTGTTCGAGCAGCGACATCGCGTGTGTATAGCTTGCGCCGCGTACATGCACTCTCCTCGGATACCCCGAACCGTCGCTGACCATGTAATATCCCATCTCGCCACGGCCCGTTTCGGCCCGTACATAAGTCTCGCCGGAAGGGATCCTCCAGTGAAGTACATTGGGCAGCTTGATCCTGAAAGGTCCATCCTTCGGCATCCTTTTGAATATTTGCCTGATCAGGTCGATCGACATCAGGATCTCTTCCTTCCTCAGAAGTGATCGGTCGAAAGCGTCGGAACGGCTTCCGGTGATGACATCGAAATCGAGCTGGTCATATATAAGATAAGGGTTGTCTTTTCTGACGTCGTTGGCGATCCCGGCACCCCTTGCATTCGTACCAGTAATCCCAAAAGGCTCTACCCATGATGCCGGGATCACACCCAACCCCTGCGATCGGCTTTTTATTACGGCATTGTCGAAGAGGACCTTTTCCATATCGTATATCAGTTTCTCTATTTTTTTCAGGACAGCCTCGGTCCTCTCTTCAAATCCGTCAGGAAGTTCGTTACGCACCCCACCGGGGATTATGTACATATGGTATATTCTGTGGCCGCTCAACTCTTCGAACAGATCGAGGATATAGTCGCGATGCGCGACCGCCCACTGACCGACCGTACCGAGTCCAAACGATCCACCCTGTCCGCCGAGGCCCATTACAAGCGACGCGATCCTGATCATCTCCAGAGTCAATGCCCTGAGCCACCTGGCCTTTTCCGGTATCTCTATACCGGCAAGTTCCTCGGCAGCCGCGGCGAAGAGGTATTCGTTATAATCAGGCTCGGGAACACAGATCCTGCATACGATAGGAAAACATTGAATATATCTTCTTCTCTCCATCAACTTCTCGAATCCCCGGTGCAGATACCCCACATGGGTCTTCGCTTCGACTACGATATCGCCTTCCAGTGTAAGTTCGAGGGCCATGTTACCTGTGATACCGGGATGCTGTGGCCCCTGCCAGACTTTCAGGTACTTGCCTGAAGAGAGGTCGAACGAGGGCCTTTCAGTCCAGACCGGATACCACGGATCCCTTGTATCCCTATCCGGCATCAGGTCGGGTTGTTTTCTCATCTTATCTGCCCGCTGCCTATCCATCGTTACCCTTCCTTTTCCTCCGCCCCCGCACCATTTCTTTAACCGAACGCTTCACCAGTTCCTCGCCGGCATAATTCTTTCCGGCCATATGAGTGGCAGGGTCGACCGTCACCCTTCCTTCACGTGGAAAGAAGGTCTCCTCGGAATATTTTTTAGTATCGAAATCTCTTCTCATCGGGGGGATTCCTTCCCACCCCTCCAGCAACATAGGTTCGTCGACGCGTGGGCTGCCGGGAAAATCGATCCCGAACATCTCCCTGAGTTCCCGCTGGTATACCTGCGCACCGGCCCATAGATGATGGATGCTGTCCATTGACGCGTTGTCACGGCCGATCTCCGCCCTGACACCGATATCGTGGTGTTTTTCGTAACTGTGGAGAAGATAAGTCAGCTGGAAGACTCCCCTCTCGATGTGGTCGACGGT
The DNA here is from genome assembly GCA_019038625.1 of Candidatus Latescibacterota bacterium. NCBI lineage: Bacteria > Pseudomonadati > Candidatus Latescibacterota > Candidatus Latescibacterota bacterium. Next base: position 12,405 of record JAHOYU010000024.1, read on the forward strand.
CGAGATCATCACGAGGTGGCGATATCCGGCACGGTCCCTCAGATATCCCAGGCAGTCCACGACCTGCGTGGCAGGCACTGTGACGAAAACGAGGTCCTCCCGTTTCTCGTCGGTGTCTCCTCCATCGAACATCGATCTTATTTTCTCTATAGTATCCTTCATTTTCCTTTTCAATGCCCCTTTCTCCGGGGCCGTCATACCACCGCCTGGTCCGTTTGAACGGCAGGCAGCCGCAGCGCCTCACTACCAGTTGTACTCCGGCATGTTCCAGTTCTTGATGATCTTCTTCTGGTTACTCTTGTACCAGTCGAAATTCTCCGCGTATGTGTTCGCCCCTTCCGCCTTTCCGCCCATGATCAGTTCCTTCAACCTGTCGAACCCGGCAATCAGCGATTCGGGCCGCGGCATACAGCCAGCCACATAGACGTCGACGGGGATATAGTGGTCGAGGCGATTGATCGTGTTGTAGCTGTCCCAGTACATCCCCCCATTCACAGTACAGCTTCCAAGGCCCATGACGAATTTCGGGTTCTGTATCTGTTCGTAACTTCTTATTATCCTCTTCATCGTCTTAATGGACGCGTAACCTCCGATGATGAAGAGACTGGACTGCCTGGGAGTCGGCCTCGGGAAGAGGCCATACCTGGAGATATCGTACCTTGCCGTAAAAAGAGGCCTCAGCTCGATGGCTCCGCATCCCGTTCCGAAACCCAGGATGAATATCGAATTCGCCTGTGCCCAGTTCTGGAAGTTTCTAACTATCCTGTTCGCGGAGGGCGAGACGGGCGATGGCCTGGCATCACAGAAATACTCGTTGATCTCGTCGAAGCCCTCGTCCATTCCGTTCGAATTTTTTGTTTCGTCACTCATCGTCTATCCTCTATTTCCATGCGCTTATTATTACCGCGAGTATCCCTACAGCCAACGGGACCTTCAGGAACCACCTTATCGACTGCTCCACCCTGTACCGTGGAAATACGACGCCCGCAAAGACCACGATCATAAAGAGAGCGAACGTCTTTACAACCATGACAAATATAGATGTCGCTCCACCGAAGAAAAGATTCATGAATAGTATCAGCTTGGCAGCGTGAAAAATCGACCTGTTCGTCTGCATCAGGGCCAGGTAACTGCTATGGTATTCTGTCGGCGGCCCTATCGCTATCTCCTGCGGCGCGATGTGGACGTCGAATGGAGAGTGCATCATCATACCGAAGAAAGCGAGCATCCCCGCCAGGGTGGCCACAGGGTTTGTGACCATGTTCCAGTGGGCTATCCCACCCTGCTGAGCCGCGACAATATCTGTGATCGACAGAGTTTGGTGCTGGGCCACCAGAGCCATCAACGCCAGCGCGAATGGAAGCTCCGCTCCCGTGTTCTGCGCCAGGCCCCTCATGATCCCTATAGCCGAGTAGGGGTGTCCGCTTTCCGCAGCTCCGAGTGCCATTCCAAGCATCCCGAAGAAAACGAAATAGACCACGAGTATCACGTCTCCGGCAAAACTGAAATTCTGCATCCAGGAGGACCCATAGACGACGGGCATAAAGAAAAGGAGCCCGACACCTCCGGCTATCCTGAAAACAGGGCCAAGATAAAACATGATCCCGTGCGACAACGCCGTACGCATCGACAGTGTCTTCAATATGTTTATGTAGGGCTGCCAGATCGGTGGACCGATCCTGCCATGTACACGAGCCACGATAATTGTCACGAAACCGACCAGGATCAGCCCGTAGTTCATCACGACCAGGAGAGTCGCCAGAGAGAAGCCCGCCTGCTTCAGTATCTCCATCATGACAGACCTCCCCGCGACAGGATGAACAGCAGTATCCCGAATATGAATATCTGAACGACATAGGCACCGGTATTACCCGAATAGACATGTCTCGACATGGCGGCAACAGCTTCGGTCCACTCACCGACGGCGTTCCAGAACCTTGTTGCCGCTGGCTTCAAAAGGCCACTGAACGCTCTCTCGTAAGGCGTGAAAAACTTCCATGCGTAATGCGTCGTCTCCGGAGTCTCCGGACGTTCAGCGGCGAATACGATATTGAACTGTTTTACCTTCTGCGGCTTCGGACTTATCACCAGCAGGATAACGAGAATGATCGCGAACAGGGCGCCGACGACCATCATAACGGCCGTACCGTTCCAGTATCCAAACGGGCTGTGCAGGGTACTGGCCTGCCATGTGAGGAGAGTATCGAATCTCTCTCCCACGATACCCATGATCGGCTTGATCAGTATCGACGGCTTGGTCGAGACAAGCATTATCGCCATTATCAGGATATACTGCGCGACGATCAGAGATCTGGGAGCCTCTTTGATCTTCCTGAAGGCTGGTTTCGCCTGCCCCAGGAATATCGCGTGTACCAGCCTGAAGCAATAGAGGAAAGCGACTGTGCTGGAGAAGAAGGTGAATGCTGCCTGCAGATACCAGCCCCGTTCGATCATGGCGTTGTAAAGCAGCCATTTCCCACCAAAACCTGTCAGTGGTGGTACGCTTGAAAGTGCGATTATTCCTATCATCACCGAGATGAACGACATGGGCATCCTCTTGATCAGCCCTCCCATCTCGTACATATTCCTCGTCCCGGTCCTGTACACGACCCCCGCTACAGCAAGGAAAAGAAGACCCTTGAACATGAAATGGCTCACGGAGTGATATAGAGCAGCCACCCATCCTATCTGGTTCATCGCGGCGAGGCCGACTATGATGTATCCCACCTGGCCTACACTCGACCAGGCGAGTAGTTTCTTCGCGTCTTCCTGCATAGCCGCGTAGAGAGCTCCGAAGAAAGCTGTTATCGTACCGATCCAGCCGATCGTCGAATATAGATAGTCGGAACCGGTGAACGTCGTTCCGGCCTTGATGAACAGAAATACAAATCCCAGCACTCCCGCTTTAGACAGGATACCGGAGATGATCGCCGATGAATCGTCCTCAGCCTCCGCATAGGCTCCCGGAGCCCAGACATGCAGTCCCATGCCAGCTACCTTCACGAGGAACCCAGCGGCAAGAAGGATGAACGGAAGCATCTGTAACGATCCGGACATGCCGACTATACTGTCTCCTGCTCCGCCGAATATCGTTTCACCCTCGGAAGCGAACCCCGCCATAACGAGATAGGCGCCCGCCGCTGAAAAGACCATGTAGAGAAGGGCGGGCTTTATCGCTTTTTTCCCGCGCAATACAAGTATGTAGGATGAGAATGTCATCAGTTCCCAGGCATAGAAAAACTGCAGGGAAGTCGATGAAAGGGCCAACACCGAAAGTGAACCTATCATGAGAAGCAGCATCGGGTAGAATCCACGCGATGACGTTCTCCTGTGAAGAGTGGCGATGAGCATGATCGCGCCGCCACCGAGGAAAAACGAATTGAAAAAGAGGGGCATTCCCGACAGTCCCGGGATGGTCATATAGCCATAGTAAAGTACAGCGCCCAGAGAAACGACACCCCGGACTCTCGGATCGAATCGCTCGAAGAGCAGCAACCCCGCAGCCCCGACAAGAGGCAGCAGCATAAGGGTCGAGTTGTCGATCATCTTTCCTGTCATATAGTAAGCGGCTGCAGTCAGCATAGCGGCACCGAGAAAAATCACTGCTGTCTTCTCGGGTTTGACTTCGACAACATCTCCGGATTCCTCATTCTCCCGCATGCCACGCACCGCGTATCCGAACCATCGGAAGAGATAGGTAACTTCGAAAAGAGAACCGAGAAGTATGAATACTACCCAAACCTTCATGCCGCCTGAGAACATCGACATCACGAGGGTCCATTTCGACCAGAATGCGGGGAATGGTGGGAAGCCTGAAAGAGCCGCCATGAACAACCCCATCATCAATAGAAGGAAAGGCCTCCGCGCGATCATACCCCACTCCCGTATCCTGTCCTGCCCTGTTATTCCGCTCAGCCAAAACAGTCCGGCTTTTGCAAGAAGGTGATTGACGAACAATCCGACCGCTATCAGCTGCCATGAAGGAAGTGAACCTTTCAGCCCGAGGCTTACTACGGTCAACAGGAGTCCCATCTGACCGATCGACGAATAGCCGAGCAGCCTTCCCGCGCGTTCCTGTTTGAGCCCGATGAGATTTGCGGCAACGAAGGTGGCCGAGCCGGACACTGCGGCGGCAATGTACCAGCCTTCCCCGGCTATCGGCAGTATCTTGTATATGGCGAAAAGAGCCGCTCCGGCACTGCCAGCCGATAGCATGGCCGATATCCCCGGCGCCGCCGAGTCATAAACATCCAGCGCCCATCCATTCGCAGGGAATTGTTTCATCTCGATCATAAAAGCGAAGACAAGCATGAATACGGCCGGCGCCACGAAGCCTGCGGCTGCAGTACCGGATAACGAAGCCATACGCCCGGCTATGCTGTCTATATTCAAGGTGCCTGTCATCATGTAGATGACTATTATCCCGAGTAGCATGAATATCGATGCCAGGCTGCCTGCGATCGCGTACTTAAAACCAGCCGTCAGCCCCTTCGTATCAAGGCGCAATGCCACAAGCGCGTAACTGGCTATTCCCGTGATCTCCATAAAAACGAAAAGGTTGAATATGTCGCGTGTGAGGACCATTCCATTCATCCCCATCACGAAGAGCAGGTAGAGCATCATCGATCTTGTTCCCCGGCTGGAAAGTTCCCTTATGAGATAAACAGATCCTGCCAGAGTAGCGAGATTGATGGCCGATGTGAATACAGCTTCCTCCATCCCGATCCTGAGATTTATCGAGAATGGCGGGCTGAACCCTGCTGTGAATATCTCACCGGCCTCACATCGTCCGGTAAGAAGCGAAAAGAGCCAGTGCCAGCTGATCAGGGCTATGCCGGAGAGCGCCGCGAGGAATACAGTCTCAGCAGCACCTTTCTTTGCCCGCTCAAGAAGCGGCAGAAGAAAGGCAATGCCCAGGGCAATGATGAATATGTATATCGGTGTTACCATTTCGAATCCGTATAATCCCTCACGTCAAGAGAACCTTTTTTTCCATACATCCTTATTATAAATACGAGCATCAGCGCGTTTACCGCCACACCGATCACAATGGCAGTCAGTACAAGAGCCTGAGGCACAGGATCCACGAAACTCGCCATTTCCGTGATGTCTTTTGTCAGGATCGGAGCTGTCCCGCCCCTGATAAACCCGGCCGTGATCATTACCATCTGGAGTCCGACTTCCGCGATCGCCACACTCAGCACCATCTTGATCATGTTCCGCCTGGTCATAAGACCGTAGAACCCTGTCAGCATCAAGAGAAGTCCGATTATCAGCACAGCTTTCAAGATGGCCTCCTCATCTGTTCGAGGATTCCAACCAGTTCTGCTCCAACCTTCAGACCGATCAACGAATATATCACAGGGATCGCCCCGGCACTCAATATCCTGCCAAACTCTCCTGCGGGAAGGAATCTTGCGTCGAGAAAACCGCTGGCAAGGACAAGGCCCAATAGCCCCAGCCCGACATAGGCTGTGCCTGAAAGCGATTCTGTCACCTTCAGTACTCCATGGTTGAGTGAGTAGGAAGGGTGTGTCAGGAAAAGAAGAAGTATAGCCGAGGCGATAACGGCTCCTCCCTGAAATCCCCCACCGGGAGAAAGATGCCCGTTTACAAAGATGTAAACGCCGAAGACTGCTATCGCCGGAACTATGATATCGGAACCGGTCTCGAGGATCTCGCTGGCCTTCCTGCGGGCCTTTCCATTATCCAGATCCCGGGCACTATCGCCTTCCGATTTTCCTGAAAGTTTTCCAGCTCCGAGCAGAAAACCTATCCCCGCAGCCGCGAGGAAAAGCACGCTGACCTCACCGAGCGTATCGAGTCCCCTGTAAGTCACGACTATCGCCGTGACAATATTTGCGACGCCAAGTTCCTCTCTGCCCTTTTCCAGGTAGTGGCGTGCGATCTCGCCGGGGGCGGACAGTCCTTCCCAACCTGTTACCATAAGCAGGAACTGCCATGCAAAAAACGCGAGGACCAGAAATATGAGTGCTCTTTTAATCATCATCCACATCCCTGTCAGTCGTCCTTCTCAGTGCGTATAGAAAGATCACCGTCGAAAGACCCGCCCCGATCGCCGCTTCTGTCATTGCCACATCAGGCGCCTGCATTATCAGATAGATAATGCTCGAGAAAAGACTGAGTATTCCGACCGCTATGACGGCCATGAGCAGATTCTTCGTATGCAGGGCGAATACAGCCGAGACGACCATAGTCACACCCATAAGGATAATAAAAGCCGTGATGATCATCCGGCACCACCCCCTGAGTCACCATGCGGGCGGTCATCATTTATTGTGTCATTTCCAAATGTATCCGGACCACCGGATTCCGCGTCCTCAGCCTCTTCCACTTCGAGTCTGTCACAGACAGAATCTTTGACCAGCTTGACACCGGCAAAGTGTGCGGCCCTTGCGAGGGCATGCGAGGATATGGGATTTGTGATCACGATGAAGGCCAGAAGGACGAGCATTCGCGACATCAGGGCGGGATGATAGATACCGAGCCCGATAAACACGCACATGCTTCCCAACGTCGTTGCCTTGGTCCCGGCCTGGATCCTGTTATACACATCGGGCATACGCAGGAGCCCCAATCCTCCGAGAAAAAGAAAGACCGAACCGATGAAAACGATTATCGCGCCTGCCAGCCTGAGGATCTCCATCAGAGGCCCCCTTCCAGGTAACGCGCGACCGCGATAACACCGATAAAACTGAGTATCCCGTATATCATCGCCACATCGATAAATACGATCCTTCCAAAATACTGGGCCAGCATCGCTATGATGGAGATCGATATTATCGTCAGGGTGTCGAAGGCGGCAGTCCGGTCCGCCGCGGTCGGTCCCAAAAGGAACCTTAACGCCGCAAACACTATCGCTGCCATCGTCAACACAGCCGATGCAAAAAGAATGATCTCGATCAGATCAGCCAAAGATGACCTCCAGGTATTTCTCGAAACCTGCCACGATGATTTTCGCCTCTTCCTCTCCACCACGACCCTGCACGTCGATCCAGTGTATATACAATCTGTTGCCCTTGATCTCTACAGAGAGTGTCCCGGGCGTGAGCGTTATGGAATTTGCCAGGACGGTCCGTCCTATCGGAGTAGAAAGCTTTGTATCGACAGCCACTATACCGGGATTGAGCGGTATCGTCGGCTTGATGACCCTGCTGGCGACATCCAGATTAGCCTTTACTATCTCTACCACCATGTATGGTATGTAGGCGGCAGCGTAGGCGATCCTTTTCAGACCTGGACGAGGAAAGATCCCACCCCTGACAAAGATGGCGCATGTCCCGAGAGCCAGGATCGCGAAGATCGATATATCATACAGATCCGTCGCCCCTGTCCAGAACACATAGATCAGGGTAAACATCAGCCCGCTCACAATCGCGGCTCCAGCCCTTCCTGATCCTTTCCCATTTCCACTCATCCCTGTTCCAGAAACTTTCCGCGAGTGTCGCTCGCTATGATTCAGATTTGCTGTCGAGCCAGTCAGTCAACGCGAAAACGAGATGTTCGACTGCGGTGATGACTTCTTTCCTCTTCGCAGGTTCTATCCTGTCAATGATCTCTCTGTGCATCTTGATCGATGATCGCTTGATCTGGGCCATCACCTTCTTGCCTTGATCAGTGAGGACGACATCGATGTTTCTTCTGTCCTGAAGCGATATCCGTCTCTCGACAAGGCCCTGATCCTCAAGACCCGCGATTATCCTGGTCACTCCGCCCGGTGTGATACCAAGTCTTCCGCTAAGCTCCTTCATGCCGTGCGACCTGGTATCCACGAATTGCATAAGACAATTGTAATCTCCCGAAGATATCCCTTCACTTGTCACAAAGTACATATCCTTGAGACAACATTTCTGCCTCAGTTCGAATATCAGTTCCGCCATCTTCGATACCTGATCGTCTTTTTTACTGGCATTCATTTCACACCATCATTAGTTGCAATGCAATAATATTATCAATATCAATAATTGACAATCTAAACTATTCCTCCGGAACCTGTCAAGCGATTCCGAAGTCCCCCACGGAGATGCTTTTCATTGACTTGGGTTTTATTGGTGCTAATATTACCGTATGAGTATAAGAGATTTCCACAATATTTTTGCTTTTTGTAAACATCGGGACTCCCTCGTGAGTTGGCTGAACCGATCCAACGGACTCTAATACACTCTCTACCTCCCCGTCAGGCGCGTGCCTGACCGGAATCTGCGGTCGATTTTCCGAAAGATCGACCAGTAGATCTACTCGAATTCAAACAATCTTTGCATTTCAGATATTCAGGCCGGAAGACGGTCGAAAAGGAGAATAATGAAAACGATCATTCTTGGAGCGGGACTCGTGGGTGGCCCGATGGCGATCGACCTGGCCGGCGACAGTGGATACGAAGTGACTATTACTGACAGGGACCAGAACGCACTGGACGCTCTGAGCGACCAGGGTGACATCACTCTCATCCGGAAGGATCTTTCTGACCCCGCGGATGTGACCTCTCTCGTATCGGATTATGATATCGTTATCAACGCGGTACCGGGGTTTATGGGTTTCCGTACACTCAAGGCTATCATCGAGGCGGAAAAAGACGTCATCGATATCGCCTTCTTTCCGGAAGACCCTTTCGCCCTCGATCCCCTGGCGCGCGAAAAAGGAGTCACAGCTATCATGGACTGCGGCGTAGCGCCCGGGATGAGTAACATTCTTGCAGGCTACGCTCACAATATCCTTGATGAGACCGACACCATCCTCATCTACGTAGGCGGACTGCCCGAAGTCAGGCAATGGCCCTGGGAGTACAAGGCAGTCTTTTCTCCTGTGGATGTCATAGAGGAATATACCAGACCTGCCCGCTATGTGGAAAACGGTACGCTGGTCGTCAGGGAGGCTCTCTCCGATCCGGAACTGATCGAGTTCCCGAGGATCGGTACACTCGAGGCATTTAACAGCGATGGGCTGAGAACGCTGGGCAATACACTAAATGCAAACAATATGAAGGAAAAGACCCTTCGATACCCCGGGCATATTCAGAAGATGGCCGTCCTGAGGGACACAGGATTCTTCAGCCAGGAAGAGATCGAGATAAACGGCTCCCGAATCAGGCCTCTCGACTTCACGGCAAAACTGCTTTTCCCGAAATGGAAGCTCGAAGAAGGAGAGATCGATATCACCGTCATGCGAGTAATCGTCGAGGGAACCGGAAAAAGCGGGAAACTCCGTTATACCTGGGATCTCTATGACCGTCTGGATGAATCCACCGGCATCCACTCCATGGCCAGAACGACCGGATATACAGCGACGATGGCAGCAAGGATGATAGCGGAAGGACTGTTCTCGAAGAAAGGCGTGTCACCCCCTGAGATAATTGGTCTTCAGCCCGAATGCGTCGAATTCATCCTTGATGGATTAAAAGAACGCGGCATCATCTACTCTGAGAAGATAGAAGAACTCGGTTGACCCTGGCAGTCTGCAAGCAGGGAACAGCGATCGGTCCATGAACGATATCAACGGCCTGTCTCGCTCAGCATGTATACCGCGAAGGAGGCAAGCCAGTGTTCGCCCTCGTAGTTACCACTCGCTATATGCCCGAGTGTGGCCCCGGCATGGAGTTCGGCGCTCTTCCTGAGTACGGGCCCCGCCGGGTGTCCTACGGGAAGAGCTTTCGCGATTCCGAGCATGCACCATGCTCTGCTCAGATTGAGCCCATCGAGATGAACGATCTTCGGATCGGTTCTGTCTGAGACTTCCGCGGGAAGCAGAAGCGACTCAGGTCGCCCGCTGCTCAGACCGGGCAGAAATCGGTCCAGCCATACCGCGAACTCCTGCTGATCGAGCACCCTTCTCATAAGGTCGGCTTCCATCAGGCACGGGGAAAAGAAATCGTCCCCATCAGGCTCCCACGCTCCAGGGCAACCAGTGTCGAGAAAAAAATAGTCTGAAGCTTTCCTGAGAAGAAGTTCTCCCAGTTCCGCGTCGCTGACCGATCTAGCATAATCCAGGGCAAAAGCGATCCCGAACGCCGTGTTGGGATGCACTCCCCTGCGGATCGGATATTCCTGCCTGGGCAGAAATTCCATATACCGGTCCCTGATCGCCGATACCAGAGGTTCGATCGTACCGTGCAGTTCCAGAAGTTTCGAGTCGTTCGATTGCCCGAGTTCTTCGGCCAGCTTGAGAAGCCAGGCCCACCCGTATGTTCGCTCGAACGAGACCCTTCTCTCATCCATGAAATAGGCTGCTTCCACTTCGATATTTTTCGCCGTGAGGTTTCTGATCAGGACATCTCTGATCTCTGGAGCCTCCGGAAGATCGGGATACCTGTTCAGGACGCGTGCGAGTAACCAATGGCCATGCACCGACGAATGCCAGTCGAAACATCCATAAAACGATGGGTGTAATCCAGTTGGAGCAATCACCTCATCATCATTATAGGCCACATGTCCATCTTTGTTAGGGAACTCACGGTTGACGCAGGCAAGCGCTACCCGTGCGAATGACGAAGCGGCATCGCGTGAAAGACCTCCGGAGAGGATTCCGCCTGAGACGCCAGCTCCGGGTATGACCGCAAACAGAATAAAGGCGAGGAATAACCATATGACCCTGCGTGCTGACCCTGGGATCAGGCCTGGATATCTCATCCTTCCCATACTTCCGGCTCCAAACTGCCCATAGAGTTGACCTCGATCCTGTAGGGAGTCACCTTGACGATAGCGTAATTCGGGTCGTCCGGCCCCTTGAATATATTCACTAACTGGTCGTTCCAGAAAGCTTCCTTCTCCGCCGGATCCGTCAGTATCTCTGCTTTCTCCTGGATCTGGATATAGTTCTCCCACTTCTCCGGATCGTGGACCCCACAGTTAAGATGGACTTCCGTGTTGCATACTTTGCTCAAGTTTTCAGGGTTTCACGAAGGCGTTGGATCATGCTCTTCTTCTCAAGACATTCCTCCATCGCTGTCAGGGCCGCAAGCGCATCACAACCGGCTTCTTCAAAAAGGTCCTTTGTACAAATCTCGAAAGCGTTCCATATCGGATTCAGGGCCTCCACAACGGAAGCACCGGCAGGAGTGAGTGAAAGTATCCTCTGCCTCCTGTCTATATCACCAGTCTCCACTTCGACTATTCCTGCTTTCACCATGTCACCATATACCTGGCTGATTGCCGGTGGAGAGATCCCGAGAGCTTCTGCCATGTCAGTCACAGTCATCCTCTTGTGCTTTGAAAGCATGACACCGACCAGAAACCAGCTGTCGTTGAAAGTGATCCCCTGCTCGAGATAGACCTGCGAGACTTCCGCTTTCAATCGATCACTCAGTCTTTTCATCCTGCTCGCAAACGCGAACGCCCCAAGCTCCTTTAAAACATCGGTCAAAATTGCCCCCTGTCAATAAAGATGTCTGTATCCTATCCGAGCCCTCTTCCTCATGGATTTTTTAAATTCATCCACAGTCGCTTTTCTGTACCTCGGTTGGCTGTCGTTCTTACGAGCATAATCGATGTTTTCTCCATTTACAAAATCATCGATCGGCGACATCCCCTCAAATACTGAAAAAGCGTCAAAGACTATATATCCGTCACAAAATGTTTCGAGACTGAACTCCTCGTATCCCCTGCTGTAGATACTTGTCTCCCCCTCCAGACTGCCGAAAGGAGTGCCGTGTGTGTCGAACCCGGCCGGCAACACTCCTTTTCCGAGAGTGGTGATCAGCACATCTATAACTCCGTCGACCGGATATATCTCCATCTTTCCGTAGCCCCTCGTCGGCCTCCAGGGACCATGAAGAAAAACGGTAATCGCGCGTTTTCCGATCTCACGGTAGATGAAATTGCCCATCCTGTTTTCTTCGAACCTGATGAACTCTCCATCTCCATCGCATATTGGCTGAAGATATTCGGTGAACGCGTGATGGATCCCACTGTAGACGACTGCTTTTTCGCCCCGGGCGATGACTTCGTCCAGGATGATACGCGCCCAGAATTCCTCACCTCCACCCTGCCATACCTTTCTCATTATCTCGCCGCTCTGCCTGTCATCCTTCCTGGTGACGAAACTCCAGTCGGGCGAATCGTTCACCCCGATTATCCGGAAAGGCCTCATGGAATCTTTCGAACTCCTGTTCGATTTCCATGCTGCCTTGAACACATCGACATATTCCTGAAATCCCCAGTGGACGTTATGCCTGAAAGTTATCTCCCTCGCCAGGGCCTCATCCCAGATCTCTTCCGCCAGCAGACTATCGATAAGTCCCTGGTCCTCCCTTCTGGCAAACTCCGTACAAAGTGAATATATCCCCATCTGATGCAGAAAGGGGATCAGTCTCTGAATAAAGACAAGGTTATGCCGCACACCATGGATCTCTCCGATGAAGACCAGATCGTGCTCGTCTAACTTATCCGCGATATACTCATACGGATCTCTTGCGTTCTCCTCCAGATGTGTCCGCAGAGCCAATAGTTTTTCGGGTTCCACGTCAGGATGATCCAGCCTCGCCGAACACGAGACAAGGACCAGCACGAACACGAACGCGCATGCCATGAGCATCGTCTTGAATCCAGGTTTACACTTACCGATCATCTGTCACGACCCTGTTCTATGGGTTCACTCCATATTTCTCACGGTAGTATCCCATTATAGCTTTACGGTCACCATCCGACATCTTCCCCGAAAACCAGTTGTGATCGGGCATCGACATGTATTCATCGGTAACTCCGTGAAGCAGTTCCTCCGCTTCTGGAATCAGTTCCAGATAGAACCTTTCGGCGATCTCATAAAACCCGTGCCACTGGACGTAATCGGGGCCGCACATCGCGGCACCGTTTCTGGCCCTGCGGCCCTCGTGATGCCAGAGATAGAAATATGTCCACTCAATCTTCTCGTTGAACGGCGTATCATCCAGTTTTCCGGCCGCCCTCAGCTTGTCCATTATCGCCTTCGCCGGAATGACAAACTTGTTGTTGTACAACTCCACGACCGCATCGAACTGCGCGTAAAACCCCTCGATATATGCCGGATTGTGACAAGTCATGCAGACATCTTTCATCGCCAGCCGTTTCCTGTGGTCACTCTCTGTCTTCTTCGATATGGGTGCCCTGATATTCCACGAAAGCCTCAGGCCGATATCGTGACTGCTGGGCTGGGTCGGAGTCGCGGAGACATGACATGTCGCGCAGACCGGCGCCGACACATAATCGACACCGACCAGCCATGGTTCGACTTCCATATTCATCTGATCTTCATGACTTCGGTAAGCGATATTATGCTTCGACTCGGTATAGATCTCCATCTGTGGATGATCCGGGCCCAGATGACATTTGCCGCAGGTCTCCGGCGTCCTGACCTGTTTCAGGCTGAAATCGTGACGCGAATGGCAGGCGGCACAGCAACCGGCCGTCCCGTCCGGATTGATACGCCCTATCCCGTAATTCGGCCATGTCTGTACCGTAGCTCTGCCCCCGTCATGGATCTCGACTTCCGAACCGTGACATTGCTGACAGCCCGACACATTAGCGGCGAAACCCTCCACGACCTCTCCCAGATAGTTGTCGAGAGATCCGAGCACCGCTCCCGCCTTGGCATGGTGAGAAGCGAGGAACTGGGTCTTCTGGACCCCGTGGCATTTTCCGCAGTCGTTGGGTGAGACGATCGACGATACATAGTGGCCGTTGAAATGTTCTATCGCGTCGGGCTCTCCCTCTTTCGCTCCATGACACTCGAAACATCCCACACCAGCTTCGGCCATCTTTCCACTGCGCCATTGAGCGACTATTGCTGGCTGCTTCTTCGTGTGACATTCGAGACAGTCCTTCGTACTTGCGGTCACGTACGCCAGGGATGTCGTTGCTTCGGGAACCCTCTCGTTGTCGAAACACCCGTTTACAGCTGACGTAACGACCATCAGCGTCAGGACGACCAATATCATCTCTTTTTTCATACTTATCTCCCTTTCCTGCTGCCGGGATCAGAACTTGTCAAACAGGACCCTCTCTTCAGGGACTCCCTTTTCCTTCAGGACCTCCATCACCGCTTCTATCATGATAGGTGGCCCGCACAGGTATGCTTCTGAATGTTCACCCTCTCCCAGATGTTTTTCCATCAGTGAATGAATAAATCCTCTGGCCCCTTTCCACTCGGGATCCTCTTCCGAGAGGGCAGGATAGTAATGAAAATTTGGGTTTTCAGTTTCCATCTTCTCGAAGACATCGTGATAATACAGGTCTTTCCTGGTCCTGCAGCCATAATAGATCTCTATCTCCCGATCCATTGCATGCGACTTCCAGTACTCCACGATAGATTTGATCGGAGCCAGGCCCACACCTCCCGCTACACAGATTATCCTCCTGCCGGAGTCGGCATCGAGGAAGAAATCCCCATAAGGTCCGGAGAAGAAAACCGGATCTCCCTCTTTCAGCGAATGCATGTATTCCGACCCCAGGCCTTCGGGAATAAGTTTGACGTTCAGTTCGATATGATTGTCATCATCTGGATTGGAAGCTATCGAGTAGGCCCTGTAATCGGTGGTCCCATCATTGTCGAGCTTAATCTGGACATACTGACCGGGCCTGAACTTTATCGTCTCGTCGCCTGTGATCTGGAACCTGATCTTTCTTATGTCCGATGTGACCAGCTCTGTCGAGACGATTTCCCCCTCGTATTCCTGTATTTCAAGATATTCCGGAGGCACTTCGATCTTCATGTCTCCGCGGACCTTCACCTGGCAGCTGAGTCTGAATCCCTGCCTCGTTTCTGCGGGCGAGAGGATCAATGCCTCTGTAGGCAGGACATCGCCTCCACCCTCTTTCACGACCAGCTTGCAGTAACCGCAGGTCCCCTTCCCACCACAGGCCGAAGGGATGAAATACTTGTTCTCAAAAAGTATCCTCAGCAGGCTCTGGCCCCCGGACGCCCTGAATTCCTTGTCCTCATTCATCGTGATCGTGACTTCACCGTACGAAGCGATGATCCTCTCGAGGATGATCAGCAGTATCCCGATCACGACCGAAAAGACATTAATAAATATCAGTGATTTAATTATCATTATTCGTTCTCTGCCGCTCATCCGAAGCGGCCCACCGATTGTCAGAGGCTCGCCATCCCCGTGAACCCTATGAAAGCAAGCGCCATTATGCCCGCGAGGATGGCCGTTATCCCGGGAGCTGTAAAATTCTCGGGCGGATCACTGAAGATCAGTTTCTTCCTCAGGCCACCTATAGCTATGATCGCAAGCATCCAGCCGACTCCAGAACCAAAACCAAAGACGACAGTCTGCCAGAAATTGTAGACCCTCAGCATCACGAAGAGTGATACTCCGAGGATCGCGCAATTCACCGTGATAAGCGGAAGAAATATTCCAAAAGCCGCGTACAAAGCGGGCGAATACCTGTCGAGGAATATCTCGATCACCTGCACGAGAGCGGCAATCGTGACGATAAAGACAAGGAACTGCAGATACTGCAGCCCGAACGGTATCAATACGTAGTGGTTGATCAGGTAGTTGGCCATCGCTGTGACGGTCATGACAAATGTCACCGCCATGCCCATCCCGAAGGCTACCTTCACATTTTTAGATATCGTCACAAAAGGACACATTCCGAGGAAATATGTAAGGGCGATATTACTTGTCACTATCGAAGCGAACAAGAGAAGTAAAATATTCATTTCGCCCTCCTCTTCCTGATCGTCGTGATCACCAGTATGTAGGTCCCCAGCGCAAAAAACGCCCCGGGTGGTATCGAGAGAAGCGCGGCAGGAGTAATAGTCTCAGGGATTACCCTGAACCCGAAAAGAGTCCCGAACCCGGCAAGTTCCCTGAAGAAGGCCAGCATCATCAGCGAGAATCCGTATCCCAGACCGACTCCGAGAGCATCGCTGATCGCCAGTTTTACTGAATTGTTGATCGCGAAAGACTCTGCTCGCCCCATGATGATGCAGTTCGTTATTATCAGTGCCACATATGGCCCCAGGGCCCGGCTGATATCGGGAAGAAAGACCTTCAGCACGAGATCTACCGCAATGACAAGGCTGGAGATGATGAACATGTAAGCTATCATCCTCACCCTGTCGGGGATCAGGTGTTTTATCGATGATATTATGATCGAATTGACGAGGAGGACCACTGTCACCGAGAGGCTCATCACGAGGGCATTGAGCATGAGGTTCGTCACTGCGAGGGCCGAACACAGCCCGAGGATCATTCCGAATATCGGATTGTTATGCCATAGTCCCTCGATGAAGACGTTCCAGTCCTTCGACTTGAAAAGCCTGTACCCTTTTTTCGGGACTTTCAATCCGCTGGTCTCGGCCATCGGTCCTACTCCTCTCCTTCACCCTTGCCGAATGCCTTGTCCATCTCGATCACTCCCCTGTTGATTATCTTCTCAACAGACCTCGAAGTCACACTTGCGCCGGTTATCGCGTCGACCTCGTTCGGTCGTGAGGCAAACTTTACTACCTTCAACTCCGGCCTGACCTCCACCCCCCTGAAGCGCTCCAGAAACTCTATCTCCGTTATCCTGCCACCCAGTCCTGGAGTCTCGGCCTGGGATATCACTCTCAGTCCGTACATCTTTTCGAACCCCGGAGAAAAAGCGAGAAGAAGCTCTATCTGGCTCCAGAGCCCAGCCCCGATCGTCTTGAATACGACAGCTCCTTTTTCAACAGTCCTGGATATGTAATAGACGGTGCTTCCGACTGTCCGTATTTCGAAATTCTCAAGAAAGACCTTCTCTATGTCGTCCTCAGCGGCTTCAATGCCGAACAATTCGAGGATCGTACCATACAACCTCACATTGAAAACGGTCGAGGCCTTCTCATATCCGAGCTGGGCCCCCGCGAGAAGAAGCGTGCAGAGTGTAGAGGTAATAACGAGAAAGAGGATGATCTTGACATTCTTCATTGACAGCACCCCTTCACTGTCGTCCCGTTTTTCGTATTATTGTCATCATCCGGCCTGCCGTACTTTGCCTTGATAAAACCCTCATCTATGATCGGAGAGAATACATTAGCGAAAATCACGGCAAAAAACACTCCGCAGGGGAATGTGGAAAAACTTCTTATAAGGAATGCTATGATCCCGGCCAGCAGCGCCGTAACGTACCTGCCGCCTTTTGTCCGGGGCGCGGTCCTTCTATCGGGAAAGACGAAGAATCCGGCAAGCAGCAGGTTGCCGGTCAGGACCATGTATGGATCTCCAAAGACTCCAGGCATGATCCACTCACCAGAAAAAGACAGGCCTGTTACCGTCCCGAGAAATATCAGCGATGACCTCACATCTACGGCTTTGAAAAGATATA
Source organism: Candidatus Latescibacterota bacterium (assembly GCA_019038625.1). Taxonomy (NCBI): domain Bacteria; kingdom Pseudomonadati; phylum Candidatus Latescibacterota; species Candidatus Latescibacterota bacterium. The sequence continues at coordinate 29,699 of JAHOYU010000024.1, forward strand.
ACAGAAGACCGCAACCGATCACCAGTAATGGCACAGCCATCCCGGGCGTCTGCGGGACGTTTCCGTACAGGAGGTCAGTCAGTGTCACTGAACGTTGCGCCTCGAGAAAAATAATAGGGTGATCGATTGTCAGTACAGATGCCGCATACCTGGAATAGCCGGTTATCACATCTGGAAAAGGCAGCGACCATCCAAAGCCGAAAGCCCTCGAATAGCTGAGTGCCGCGAAAGTCCAGCCAAGAGCAACGGGCGAGGCTAGGTGATTACCATATCCACCGAAAAATGCGACTCCGATCACTGTACCGAAAAAGACAGACGCGGCAAGCATCCAGAGTGGAAATACGGGAGGCAGCACAAGAGGTATGAGTATCCAGGAGACAAAACCTGTGCCGAGCAGTTCTTTCTTCCTGATCTTGGAGGCGATTACCTCAGTAAGCAAGCCGACAGCAATAGAGACCGCCAGGGCGATCAGGACTCTGAGGCCGTACCTTCCGACAGCGGCAAAATATAGTGGCAGGCATACCAGTGCGATGACGATATCGTTGCGAGCGGGATGTTTTTTGTATCCACCCAACCTCAACACGACACCTCCCCGTCTCGTTCAGACTCTACCTGATCGAGAGCTTTGGTCAGTCTTCCATGAAGGTCGATATCCGACGGACAGACAAAAGAGCAGAGTCCACACCTTGTGCAGCTTATCAGCCCCAACATCAGCGCTTCGTCTAAATTGTCGGCACGTAGATTATGCCAGAGCAGACTTGGATCTATACCCGAGGGACAGACATCGACGCATTTAAGACAGTTCGAGCAGGGATATTCTTTCCGATCCCTTTCTTTCAGCCGCCGCATCGTCGCTTTATTCCCAAACCAGGGGAATCCTGATATACCTGAGTTCTCTGGTGAAAGTACATACCCCGTACCTGTAAAAGTCACAAGGGAGTTATCAGGGCAGGCAATATCGTTCTCGAGGTCATAGGCCCGGCCGGTAACAGGGTGATACGCTCTTGTTTCGGGATTTTCCGAAATGAAGGACTTTATCTCTTCCCGGGTATCGAAAACTTCATTTATCTTTTTCCCGGCCGGAAGAAAAAAACTGAAAATGTTATCAGGATCGATGAACACGGAGAATAAAACAGATTCTTCATGCTTTCTTTCCCGACAAAGGACAGCCAGCCTCCTGAACTCGGGGGCAGTCAGCGGAATTGCATTCCTTTTTCCAGTCTGAGGCGAGAATACTACTTTCTCCTCCTTGAATATCTTCTCTTCACCGAGTCCGGATATCTCAATACTATTGAGACCGAAACGGTCTCTCACGGTCAGTACATCATCTTTTAGTTCGGGAAAGAGAGAGTCACAAAGCGTTCCGGGACTTGGGCCGAACGGGTCTCCCGTACTGAACCGGACGGACAGTCTTTTATGATCCATCGCGCATATATATGGGTGTTTTCGGGGAAAGAGAAAGCACAGTACACTTCCGAGATCCTTATCGCATTCAGCCCCGTCCGAGATGATGTCGAAAGGAACCTGTATACTTTTGCAGGATTGAAGCTCGAAGTGTAACATGCGAACCATTCTAATAAGAGGACAGTCATCGTTCAAGGACAATATTCAGGAATAGCGGACAACATGGACAAAATCATAAGCCGATATCATTCACCATCTTCACCCGACGACTCATCCGGAAGATCTTCAGTCTGTGGTTCGCTGAGAAAAAGCAGGCTGTCGTATGCCGACGCGTAAGTCACACCAAGCAGTGGAGTGATGAAAAAATTGAATATCATCGAGCCGACTACACCGATCAACTGCATACCTGTGAGCGATGGAAGAATGACCAGCCCGAAAAGCCCCATCATCAGAAGATAATAGACTATCAGCTTGCCTTCGTGTCCGGCCGTGATCCTCCAGCTGCCCTTGAGTGTATCGGCCAGGTCCGTATCCTTGTCTACGATCAGGAACATCCCCATGCCGAGCCTGATCGTAGCGTATAATCCGGGAAGGATAAAAAGAACCGAACCGACAAAGACTATAGACGCTATGACCGCTGCCGGAAACCATACTTTAAGAAAGGAATTGAACGGTCTTAAT
>JAHOYU010000025.1 GCA_019038625.1 Candidatus Latescibacterota bacterium
GGACCCGTCTGGTGAACCGGCCGAAGAAAGGATGCAGATCAGCCTCAGCCATCAGAAGATGCTGCTCGAAAAGAACCTCGGCGTGCTGGGCACGATGGCCGCGATAGCGCCCCTGGTGGGTCTGCTCGGTACTATCTGGGGTATAATGAGAGCATTCTCCAATATGGCCTCTACGGGCAGCGCGGCACCTTCGGTAGTCGCCGCCGGCGTGGCCGAAGCTCTCCTGACGACAGCTGGCGGCATCGTAATAGCAGTGCCTGCCATTCTTCTGTACAACCATTTTTCGCGAAGGATGAACGTGATGTTGACCGTGGCGGAAAATAACGCTAGAAGCCTCCGGGCGCTTCTGATGGAGATGGGAAGCATGGCATGAATTTCATAGAAGAGGAAAAATACGGAACAGAGCCGATGCACGGAGTAAATATGACGCCTCTGATAGATGTCTCACTCGTGATAGTAGTGATGCTCCTGCTTCTTACTCCACTGGCTCTGGAGTCGAGCATCGGGCTGAGGGATTCGACAGAACCCGAGATCGATATGGCTGGAGAAGTGAGACGGATCGAGTTGAATATTGTCTCCGAAGACAGTGTGAGTGTGGATGGACTGATCGTCCATCGACCGTTTCTTGGGGACAGGATCAGGGATATGATAGATCCGGGAAGAAGTCAGGTGTTGATCACCTGTGAGGGATCAGTCTCCCATGGAGCGTTTGTGAATGTCATCGATCAGGCAAAATTGTGCGGAGCCGGGGGAATAGCGGTAAGAGGGAGATAGAAATGCGCGGAAGGATAATAGATACACGTCCGGGGATCGCCGGTATAAATGTGACACCTATAATAGATGTCGCGCTGGTGCTGGTCATCATCCTCCTTATCACGGCTCCCGTTCTTTCGATCTCCGACCTGGGTGTGAACCTTCCCCAGGCGATGACCCGGGGAATGGAAGATGAGAACAGACTCAGCATCACACTCAGTATCACCGGTGAGCTATCGATAGACAAAATGATCGTATCCCGTGGTGACCTTCCGGATGAACTCGGCCGGATCCTTGCCGGTCGTCAGGATGAGGGGATCATTGTAGTTGTAAGGGCTGATGAAGACGTTCCGTACCAGATGGTCGAGGATGTGCTCAAAAAAGCGAGAGAAGCCGGTGCGGACAGGCTTGCGATCGCCACTACACAGGGAGGGAAAGGGATAGAATGGACACCTACTCTGTAAGTCTGGAACTGGCCGAGATACAGCGGAGGACGAACAGGCTCGGGCTGCTCAGTATTGCTATTCATATCCTGGTGGCAGTGGTCTTCATCATTATGAGATCGGTTGCCGTAGAGAGCGAATATGTTTCGGAGCTCACCGAGATCACGTGGTTCGACGAATCAGTGCAGGTGGCCGATCGACCCGTACAGGTCGCGGTTGCCGATATAGAATCAGATATGGATACAGATCCAACCGAGCCGGAAGTCCGGAACATACCCGCGGTCGTCGAGACGGGCAGGAGGATCAGTGAACGACTGTCAGGCTCTATGATCGGGACGATCAAAAAGAGAGTGATAAACGCATCTGTCCTCCCCCCTGTCGACATCGTCCGGTCGATTGCGGCGCCTCCGGCAGCAGGAAGGTCCTCAACCAGGCCTGTCAGGCTGAACAGGGATAGCAGGCGTGGGGAAGGACGGCCGGTAGCGCTCGCCAGAGAAAAGAATAAGGGGCCGGGTATGCTGAAGGCCGTGCCTGTCGATATACCATCTGCTGGAAAAAAGACCATGCCGGTCAGAGCCGAGATGCCCGATGCGGGCAGCGCCGGGTTATCTCTCAGCGGTCCCGTATCGGACAGAGCACTTATAGAACGCGTCCTGCCGGAATATCCGGAGTGGGCGAAGAACGATGGAATAGAAGTGACGGTGCAGCTCCATTTCATGGTCCTTCCCGATGGCCGCGTTAAGGAAAGCATCCTTGTCGAGAGGACATCGGGATTCAAGGATTTCGACCTGAACGCGGTCGGAGCAGTTATGGACTGGAGGTTCGAACCTCTCTCCGGGGGGCAGGTCAACGAACAGTGGGGCAGGATAATATTCAATTACAGACTGAATGGCGGTCGCAGGAAAGCTGGCATATCGAATTAAGAGGAGCAGGGGAAACCCGGAAGGAGTGGGTCGATGATGGACAGGCGTATGAACCTGATCAGAAGAACAACTGAGGTATCTGTACTTTGTGTACTGGCCCTGGCCCTTGCCGGGCCCTTCTGCGGAACGTTTTCCGGATCATGGGTGGTGTCGGGGATGGCGAACGCCTGGTGTGGCAGTGTTCCGGACAGCCTGGTCAACGACACGTCTGAAAGTACCCTTGCTTTGAAGGGTGGGATCGGGGGAAACATCCTGGGTGATCTTACGATAGAGGGGGAAGACAGGATAAATATACGGTTCGAGAGACCCGGTATTAAACTGGATATGGCGATGAGAAAGGCTCCAGGCCTTTCGTGGAAGGACAGCTGGGAGAAGATGGACATGTTCATGGCCCTGACAAGGGATACGGCATTCAGAAGGCCCGGTTGTGTCGCGAGGCCATGGCTGGGATGTTTTTCCCGCGACAATGTCGCTGTGTTCAGGCCGGAAAAGGGAAAGTCAGAAAGCTGGAGCATGACCATCGTGGATTCCAGGGGCAGGGAGGTCAGGACGTTTTCAGGCAGGGGCGACATCCCCAGGGAGATCGTCTGGGATGGAAGAACAGACGCCGGGGATCCAGCGACAGCCGGACTGACATATTCATCCATCATGGAGAGTACTGATCGAGCAGGGAATGAGCGGACTTACGTAGGCAGTGGATTCGACCTTCTTCCGTTCATGCTGAGTGATAGCGACTATCTGAGACTCATATTCTCAGGCGCGGACGCGGGACTGGGGCCAGATGCCACAGACAGGACTGGCCGGGGCCGTCTTCTTCTGGTCGAGGCAGCTTCATGGTTGAATCAGGCTGGAGATGCTGGTTCCCCGGTAATCGTGAGCGCCCTGGCAAGGACAGTTTCCCAGGCGGAATCGCTCGCGAGAGGTGTGGCTGGAATGGTGGGCGAATATCTGGCGGGGGACTCCGGCAGGATCTCCTGCGAGATCAGAGTCGCCGAAGATGCACCTGACAATGGAGCTGTCGAGATATCGGTAAACAGGGTGAAAATACATCACAATCAATAACTGATACCACCTTGAAACCGATAAAACTGATTTACTTAATTCATGGAATATGTTATACTTACGCATCGGTGGGGAATACCGCCGAAAGAAAAACGGGGGTAATTCCTTAGGAATGTAGATCGTTATATTTTAAGGAGTTGCCTTCGGTAAATTGATTGGCTACAGCTGCAACGAAGGATAGGGGATGTTCCGCGGGTCAGGAATAATTATCCTTGTAGTGCTGTGTGCGGGTCTGATTTCGCCCGTCAGTGCCGGGCCTAACAGGGTCTATATCGGGCTGTACGTAGACGGACTGCACAGTGACTGCGATGAGTATATAACCGCTTATAAGCCGTTTACCCTGTGGGTTTGGGTCCTTCCCAGTCTGCAGGGAGTGACGTGTGTCGAATTCAGGCTGGAAAAGCCTGAATGGCTTGAAGTGATCGGCATGACTGAGCATATCCTTGCCGCCGAACTCGAAGAGGATTTCGACTGGTTCGGTGAAGGGGGCAGAATGTGCTATGAATACTGTCGTTTTCAGTGGACCTGGGTCTTCCAGTTTACACTCTTGCCGACAGAGGCGAGTGCGACAGGTTTTATAACGATGCATGAATGGCTTCGGTCGGGCAATCTGTTGTCGACTACCTGTAAGGAAGCCTATCCGATTCAGGCTTTGATTCCTATTACCTATCTTGCGATCAACCAGAGTTGTGAGATCGGTGTAGAGAATTCTACCTGGGGCGCGATCAAAGGTATGTACAAGGACCAGTAATCGGTCGATGGGATCACCACACAATACAACAAAGGCGGCGACAGTCTGTTGTCCCGGTAAATCAGAGACCTGACGGCCGGGTTTGTGTATAATCTCCTCATGACAGATGAGAGTAATAACGACAATTCGGCTGGTACCGACTATTCGGATGGTATCATCCGTTCAAACGACAGGAATGTCTATCCTGCAGGATCTGGAGAATGGGGGCCGGGGGAAAGGGTGATAGCCCATATTGATATGGATGCCTTTTTCGCTTCCGTAGAGGTCCTCGATTTTCCAGAGCTTCGCGGGAAGCCGGTCGTTGTAGGTGGCAGCTCCAATCGGGGTGTTGTTTCCGCGGCGAGTTACAGGGCCCGCGAATTCGGCATCCATTCAGCGATGCCGATATTCCAGGCGAAGAGATTATGCTCCGGGCTCGTGATCCAGCCCGGCAGGATGAAAAGGTACTCGGAACTTTCCCATGAAGTGATGAAGACCCTGTACTCATATTCTCCCCTGGTTCAGCAGATATCGATAGATGAGGCTTATGTCGATCTTTCCGGCACTGAAAAGCTTTTCGGAAGACCTGAAGAGACTGCATTCAGGATCAAGAAGGATATTTTCGGCAGTACCTCGCTCACCTGTTCAGTGGGGTTGTCGGTAAGCAAGCTGGTAGCCAAGATATCTTCCGATATGAACAAACCTGACGGCGTTACTATAATTCCGCCGGAAAGAGTGATGGAGTTCATATCTTCCCTTCCAGTAGGAAAGATCCCCGGGATAGGTTCGAAAAGCGAAGAGGAACTGGCGAAGACAGGAATAAAAAAGGTCGGCGATATCGGGAGGCTCGCTCCGAAGTTCGTCAGGGAACGGTACGGGAAGTTCGGAGAGAGATTGATGTCAATCGCTGCAGGAAAAGCGGGTGGTGAGGTTGTGCCCTTTTCTCCACCTAAATCGATCAGTAATGAGATCACACTCAGCGAAGACACTGACGAGATCGAACTCCTCGAAAAACATCTAATGGAACTTTCCGAGAAAGTCGGCAGGCGGCTGAGAAAGAACTATATGCGCGGCAGGACCGTGACTCTCAAGTTGAAGGACAGTCGGCACAGGTTGATTACAAGATCGGTGACTCTGGCCAGACCGACCTGTCAGGGGAAAAAGATATATACAGAGGCCAAGGAGCTGATGGAGGCGCTTGGGATCGGTGCGAGACAGCGATTGATAGGAGTCGGCGTGTCGAATCTCTCCAGTGATCAGGACCGGGGACTTTCCTGGTCGGGCAAGCCTGAACAGGGGCTATTGTTCGCGGAGAGCGATCCAGGGGAAGAACGATGGGACAAGCTCGACCGGGTGATGGACGGGATACTGGACAGGTTTGGAAAGGGAGCCGTGAAAAGGGGAAGGCTCAATGAATAATTCTGGTGGGACCATCACACCAGAAATGCATAGTCCACCATCAGCCCCCGGCTTCATTATCCTGACGCGTTTCGTTAGCTGCCCGTTTCATCAGGAGCTTATTCATCCGGCGGGAACCTTCTCAGTATTCTGGTGGTTGATTTTTCCACGTAGTCAGCCGCGTCCTCGCGCCCGTGAAGTACTCCTTTTGCCCAGCCTCTCCAGATGAGTTCTTTATTTCCACCATCGATGATGTCGATGATCAAAGTTCCCTCGCGATACTTGTGGACCCTGACATCAGGACCGCGCCAATGTCCTCGCCTGCCGTAATGGTAGTAGTGGTGGTCGACATCGATTTTCTTTTTCGATCCTACATGAAACGCGATAAGAAGGTCGGGTCTGGAGTCGCCCGCCGGTACGAACCCTTTTTCGGTCAGTTCCCTGTTCGCGGCGCTTATGACATGTTTTTTGACCAATGGATCCCTCATCATCCCCTTTTGAGAATCCTTACTGTAATCGACCCATTTGTAGGTCTTGTAGATCGAGAAGTCCACATCCGGGTCGAAGTCGGTTTCCACCGAGATCCCCGAGCAGGAAGTAAACGATACGAGTGCCAGAAGACATAGGACTGCGGCGATTCTGTTCATCGGAACCATCCCTTTCACACTGCCCATCGGCAAGACGGTAATTGAAAGTCCGGTTGAGACCTGTCGTACAAATGGTAATTGAAAGTCAGAAGCTCTTCAACTATAATCCCGATCGGACTTGCGCGGAAAGGATCGTGTAATGATCGATGTACTGAGAAATACATTTATGATAACAGGCTTTGTCTTCGTCATGATGCTCGTTATCGAATTTCTCAATGTTCTGACAAGCGGCTCATGGCAGCACAGGCTTGCCAGGAGTAGATTCGGGAAATACATCTTCGCCGCGATTCTCGGCGCGATCCCGGGCTGTCTGGGAGCCTTTGCCGCTGTGGCGATGTATTCACACGGAGTACTGACGCTGGGTGCTGTAGTCACGGCGATGATAGCTACCAGCGGAGATGAGGCCTTCGTCATGCTGGCCATGATCCCAGGACCCGCGATAGTCCTTGCCGGCATCCTTATTGTCGTAGGAATAATCGCCGGGATCCTCACAGATATCTTTGCGGGAAAAGCGGGGAAAGCAGGAAAAACCACAGACCCTGATTGCTGTGAGATGGTGGTCCATGAGGACCACGTCGAACAGTGCTTTGTGAGAGGACAGGTACTCAGTCAGTGGAAAAACTGTACAGCGGCGCGCGGAATACTGGCTGTGATGCTCGTGCTTCTCATTGCTGCTATAGTAACGGGGCAGCTAGGACATCACGATCACGGAGAGCACGACCTTCAGGTGCAAGGGGGCGCTGAGGAATCGCTCGACGAGAGCCATCAGGTGACTCTCGACGATCATGAAGGACATGATCATCATGAGGGGGATGTTCACCACGATGAAGAAGCTGCATCCGGGGAGCATGTCCACCACGACGAAGATGTTCATACCGATGAGCATGCCGGCCCTGGAGAAAGCGAATGGGACTGGGTGCGGATGACGATGCTCATATCCTCGTTAGTGGCCCTGTTTATTGTGGGGACTGTCTCTGACCATTTCCTGGAGGAGCATCTCTGGGAGCATATAGCCCGGAAACATCTTCTCCGGATATTTCTGTGGACCTTCAGTGCGTTATTAGCTCTCTATCTGCTTACCGATTACCTGCATCTTGACATACTTGCAATAGCGAGTGAACGGGGATGGATCATCCTGGGCATAGCGTGTCTTGTGGGGCTGATACCACAGTCGGGGCCTCATCTGGTATTTGTCACTCTTTTTGCCCAGGGCCTGATTCCTTTCAGTGTCCTGCTGGCAGGGTCGATAGTACAGGACGGCCACGGCATGCTTCCGATGCTCGCGGATTCACGGAGGAGTTTCCTGCTTGTCAAGATGATCAACCTGGTCGCCGGACTTATCATCGGAGCAGCAGCGTTCGCTGCTGGCTATTGACCTGTGAGAACTATTGATGAGGGCAGGGGAATATTCTATGACAGCCATTAAAAAATCAACTATTCCATTCCTTGTAGCCGTTGCTATCGCTATTTTCGTATTCCTGAAAAATGCCTGGGTCTCTGAAGACGCATACATAATATTCAGAAGCATCGAGCAATTGTTCGAAGGGAATGGCCCTGTGTGGAATCCTCACGAGAGGGTCCAGGTCTTCACGAGCCCATTGTGGTATTTTATGCTGGCATTTGTCCGTATGTTTTCCAGAGATGCTTACCTCAACGTGATCGCTGCCTCGTTTATTCTATGGGTAGCTACTAATCTTGTGCTAAAAAAAGTTTTCAAGAACAATATGATTTTGCTGATTTCAATTCTGTTGTTCTCATCTTCAACCGCTTTTTTTGATTACACAAGCTCTGGCCTGGAAAACGTTCTCGCCTACCTTATTATCGCGCTGTATATTTTGAACTATATTGAGTTATTTGCTTTTCGTGACAGCGACAAAACGCAGATAAGTGCGAAAAACCGTATTAAAATGATATTGTTTTTGTTTGGTCTGATCATTTGTGTTCGACACGATCTGGCGCTGCTGCTATTGCCTTCGACGATCTATGTCGTATTAAAGAACTCGCGGATCTATTCATTAAAACAATGGTCTGTTATTTCTGTCACTGCTTTCTTGCCTATCATTCTGTTTTCTATATTTTCTTTGATCTATTATGGTTTCCCATTCCCGAACACGGCCTATGCAAAATTGAATACCGGCATCGACAAAGCTGAGATATTCAAGCAAGGGCTCCAGTACTTCAAGTCATCATTCAAATTTGACACAATCACTTTACCGATCATAGCCGGAGCTTTGGTATTGAACACAGTTGCATCTTCTAATAAATGTTTAAGATATCTTGGGTATGGTGTGTTTCTTAATCTTTTGTACATCGTTTATATCGGTGGTGACTTTATGCAGGGAAGATTGTTTTCCTATGCATATATGGTCTCTGCCATAATTTTACTGTTGAGGTTCACCAGAGTCCATTCCAATAAATATCGATTGATAACTCTCGTGATGGTTTGTCTGTATCTTGTTTTTTACTCACACACACCGTTCAAGTCCCCTCTTGACTATAATAATCGCACTATAGAATCGGGAATCGCGGATGAGAGGGGCTTCTTTTTCGATATCCTATCTTTATACAGGTATACTCATCGCGATAAGGAAGGTAAAATATTTCCGGATTGCCCTGAGGCTTATCAGGGACTCAAATTCAAAAACACTCCTAATAGTATAACTGCGGCCGCTAGTATAGGTGTTTTTGGATACTACGCCGGGACAGAAAATATCATCATCGATCCTCTGGGACTATCTGACCCTCTTTTGGCTCGAATGCCTGTGACTGGCAAGTGGCGTATAGGGCATTTTAAAAGAGAACTACCCGAAGGATATGCGAAAAGCATAATTACTGACAACGAAGTCATCGCCGATCCACGAATCAATGAATATTACAGGAAGCTGAAAATCGTTACTCAAAACGAGGAATTGTTTACAGCAGAACGACTGAAAACAATCATATTATTCAATGCAGGCGCCTACAATCACTTGCTGTCAGATGAATGATCTGTCCCGGTGAGGCCTTTCAGAGCAATAAAATAAACGCAGACCAGAAGTAAAAGATTCGCGATGAAGATCATCCCGTAAGCGTTGTAGACCTTCCAGTGTGGGAACCAGTTGAAAACGAAAACACTGGAACACGCGATCGATGACAAGGGCAGCAGGAGAAGGCCCCCTTTCCATACATTGGAAAAAGATCGGGCCGATGTCAGGTATGTCAAGATCACGATCTGGCAGAAAGGTAGATAGCTGAAGTAGTGCGGCCAGGAAGTCTTGATGAGGAAGGGAAGTGAGAGAAAAAGTAATACAAGTGAGAGGGTGTATTTATCCTTCAGATTCTTCCGCTCCATCAGCCAGAGAAGGGCCAGGTTGCACAGGAAGACAGCATAACCGGCCACAGAGAGTATTTGCGCACCCATGGTGCCAACAGGCTTCTTGACTAAAAGATGGCTCCATCTATCCGCCACATGGCCAAAATATTGTGAGTTGACATCATGACGGATCCATTCCAAATCGGGCATGGTCGCAATTCTGGCCTTCTCAAATGCTATCCACGGTTGCAGACCCATTGCAGTGGCTGGAAGGAAAGCATAGAGGGCAAATAGGGCAATAGCAAAGCTGGCGCAGACACGGAAGTCACGCTTTATAATAAAGTACACCAGAAATACGGCCGGGTAATATTTGATTGCTACTGCAACAGCGAGCAGGATACCCGCCAGGACACGCTTCTTTCCCGCATAGGCGTGGAATGCAGCGACAACGCAGACAACAAGCATCACACTCACTTGTCCCCATTTAGTGTTGTGCAGTATTGGGAAGGAAGTAATCAAGACTCCGGCGTAAAGAGCGATGCTACCTGGTTTCAGACGGCGCAGCCTGACCAGGGGAAGAACACACAATGTCACCAGGCTGATGGCCTGCAAAATTCCCCAACCCCACATGGCCGGCATCTGTTTAAGAGCGCATAAAGGCACAAGCAAAAGAGCAAAGAATGCTGAATAAAAATACCCGGGAACAGGCGTTGATGTGTGAAGGATGGTTCTGGCCATCGGGTAGTAGTGGCCCAGAAAATCCTGGAACAACTGGTTGTTGTGGTCAAGGGCAACGACAAAGGAAGCAACAGATTTCCATACCGTCAAATAATATGCTGAGATCAGAATAAGTAATGGGACGATCAGTGCTGCCAGATAAATAGCCCGGGGAAGAGTCTGCAGGCGATTCTTGATGGTTTGCAGGAAACGCATTCAGGCTCCATCAGGTGCTGGAATCGAATCTTTTGTCAAATATACATTTACATCCCTGATAATAATCCCGGTCAATTTTTCTGTCAATGTGTTTGATTTTCTTCGATTCATCCGTGGATTGAATGAGAGCAGGCCCCGGACAGTGAGGAAGACGTGCGGCTGATTCACCTACCAGGGCCATACTCCGGGTTTGGAGAGAGTACTCCTGACCTTTTCATCCATATTTACTGATGCCATGCGATAATGCTGTCTGCGGTGAGGCCTCGAAAGTATTGCGTTGTATTTCTACTTAAATATTGTGATTTTTTTCTGAAAAGTCAAGTAATGAGCGGTTTGTCAGACCGGATACTTTCCGGGTCGGAGGAGCTATCGACTCTGCCTGGACAGGTGATTATTTTATTGCTCGAAGCATGTAGTGGAAGTTGTGGTATGTCACGATCCTTTTCAGCCGGGAGAGTGTCCTGAAAAGTGAATAGCCTGCCGGGCAGATGTTGGGATAGGCGGCTTGAGGAACGGGGGTGACTTCGGTGAACCCGGAATCCAGGAGTATTTTTCTGACCCTGAAGACGCTCGTCGGAAATTCGTACGATGCCGGCTGGTGGCCCGAACCTCTCAACCTGTGAAAAAGAGATCGAAGTACTCCATGCACGGGCCTCGGCAACAGGATCGACTTCCAGAACTGGAAAAGTCCCCATGCGTTGATATCCTCGAGGATCAGTATTCCTCCGGGGCGAAGTATCCTGAAAAATGAACTCAACATTTTTTCGAGAAGGTCGGGTTCGTGGTGGATCAGGTCAATACAGCACACGCAATCAAAAGTATTGTCGGCGAAAGGCAGCGCCTGTACGGCACCGGCCACATTAAATCTGGACTGGTAATCGTCTCGCAGACTTTCAAGCAGACTCTGCATCAGGTCGAACGCTACCAGCATAAGGTCTCTGCCGGAGCTCCCCTCGCTCAAGCTTTTTTGAGAGACCAGGTCGAGGAATCCCGTGTCCAGCCCGCAACCGACGTTCAGCACCACAAGCTCTCTGCTGCCTGTCAATTCTCCTGTGTCTGTCGGTTCAATTCTATCTGTTCTGAGGCCTTTCAGTTCTTTCCTGACGAAATCCCAGTACTCTTTTTTTGAGTTCTTCCACTGCTGCTCATGGAATATTTCCCCGCCGGACGGGATGTGGTCGGCCATCAGTTCGCCAAGTTTTTCCTCTTCTTCGATATGAGTCATGTCGGTGTCATCAGGAATAAGAAGTGGAATGCCTCCGGATATTCCGTAAACGCGGTGGCAGCCGGGGCAACACAGGCCGTTAGATTCCATACCCGAGTGTGTGAAGGCAGTGCCGCATTCGGGGCAGGCGAGAAGTTCGAGAAGCTTATTGTTTATCTGTTCGCTCATGACTGGTCCCCATTATATTGAAAAATGATTGTACTTCAATCGTTTGTTTGTCAGTATGGAGAGATGTTATCAACGGATGGCGATTCGATAGAGGACAGGATGCACAAAGTCCAGTCATGATTGACGTCGAAGAAGGTTCAGGATTCAGAGAGGGAGGATGACGATGGATCTCCAGGCAATTCAAAAGGCATTGAAAGAAAAAGGTGTGGATGGGTGGCTGTTTTACGATTTTCACAACCGGGATCATCTCGCGTACAGGATACTCGGGCTGGACTTCGAAAAGATGACATCCAGGCGCTGGTTCTACTTTATCCCGGCAGAGGGTGAGGCCGTCAGGCTGGTTCACAGGGTGGAGATGTCCAAGCTCGACTCACTTCCCGGGAAAAAGGTCTATTACCATCCGTGGGAAGAGCTTCACGCGAAGTTGAGGGAGATTCTCGGCGAGCCGAAGTCGATCGCCATGCAGTACTCACCACTGAATAATATCCCGTATACTTCGATCGTAGATGCGGGCACTGTCGAACTTATCAGAAGCTGCGGTCACGAGGTAGTCTCCTCGTCCGATCTGGTGCAGTTGTTCGAAGCGATAATCGATGAGGATGGATACCAGAGCCACTTAAAGGCTTGCGATATAATCCAGGGCATAAAGAACGAAGCCTTCGCTCAGATCGACAGCGCTATAAAAGAGGGAAGGGATGTCACCGAGTACGAGATCGCGCAGTATATCCTCCGTCGTTTCGATGAGGAAGGGATCGATCCCGGGCATGATATCCCGATAGTCGGGGCGAACGATCACCCGGCCAACCCCCATTTCGAGCCGACTGAAGATGGAAGTTATACCTTCAAAAAAGGTGATTGCGTACTCATAGACCTCTGGGGCAAGTGCAAGGAACCAGGGTCGATCTTTTACGATATCACATGGTGCGGGTTTATCGGCACAGATCCTCCGGCCAAATATGTCGAGATATTCAACACGGTCCGCGACGCACGAATAGCGGCCGTTGAATTCGTGCGCAAGTGTTTTGCCGAGGACCGTCCATGCTTCGGGTGGGAGGTCGATGACGCCTGCCGTAACGTTGTGAAAGAGGCTGGATACGGAGACTATTTCATTCACAGGACGGGGCATTCGATAGGTGAGGAAGTCCATGGCAATGGAGTGCATATCGATAACCTCGAGACAAAGGACGAGCGCCAGCTGGTGCCAGGCATCTGTTTCTCGATAGAACCGGGCATCTATCTGGAAGGTGAGATGGCCACGAGAAGCGAGATCGACCTTTTCATCACCCTGGATGGCGAAGTAGTAGTAGCGGGCGATGAGCAGACTGATCTTATCCTGATGGGTGTTGATTGACAGATCGAGCCTGACAGCCGTGTAAAGACATGAAATCTATTATCGGGCCATGTCGTGTGGCCCGATTTTACCTTCCGTTTTTATTGTAGACTATACTGCTTCGAATGTGATAAAATAGCTTATCTCGGTGAAACTTACATTCAACATCCCAATTCCTGTCGGTGTGAAAGATCGTGCGGCTCTTTCGCCGAATACGGGGCTTGGGACTATAATCGTAAATCGGCTTACGTCTGACAGCCAATTGTGAGAGGAGGATTTTACCCGCCGTTTCATGTTGCTACAGGTCTGTCCAGGCCTCAACACCCACCGTCCAATCTTCGGGTTCAGATTCACCGATACCATCCCCGGAGCAGCGACGCAAACGGTTAGGAGAGAGAATGCATCGAAAATTCATCGCCCTGTCTTTCTGCCTGCTGATGATCTTGACGCCTCTATTCGGCGCCAGTGCGGCAGATTCCCCAAGGGTTTTCGCTCCCGTTCAGGGAGGGTTTGTCGGGACAGGAGAAAACGTCCTGCCTTATGCTCCGGACAGGATTTTTGTCCAGTTTACTTCTGCCAGCTACAAAGTCTCAAGTCTCAAGATAAATTTCCAGAAAGGTGCCGAACCTGCAGACGGGTTGACCGGTCTTGCTACGGTCGACGCGCTCAGCCGCGAATTCGGTGTGTTGAAGATCTCCCGGCCCTACATGGAGCCGAAGAACAAGATAGCGGCAGTACAGCTTGGAGTGGACAGGTGGTTCCGGGTAGACCTGTCGCCAGGTGCCGATATCGAAGCGATCGTGGCGCGTTTCGCGGCCGATCCGAATGTTGAATACGCGAAGCCCGATTACAGGGCATTCCCCGCTGTGACCCCGAGCGATCCGATGTACGCCGACCACTGGGGTCATAACAATACGGCACAGTTGCCCGACCTCGACTGGGGCGGGACATACGACCATACCCTGCCGAACACGGTGGGAACACCAGGCTTTGACGCCAACGCGCCCGCGGCGTGGGACGGAAGCCAGGGATACGGCAGCTCGTCAGTGATCGTCGCAATCCTTGACTCCGGTGTTGACGCCGGTCACCCTGACCTCAACCAGGTTGCGGGATATGATTTCGGCGATAACGACAGCAATCCTGATGACGACTCCAACGCGCCTGGTCATGGCACCTGCTGTGCCGGTGTGGCGGCAGCGATAGCGAATAACGGACTCGGGGCCTGCGGCGCTGCTCCGGGCGTCAGCATCATGCCCTGCAAGTGCGCCGACAGTGGCGGATCACTTTACTTTTCCTACCTCGACGCCGCCCTTTACTGGGCTGCCGACAATGGGGCCGATGTGATCAGCATGAGCCTCGGCGCGTACGCGAACGTAGGCCAGCTCCCGGCAACGGATGCGGCACTTGAGTACGCTGCTAACGCTGGTTGTCTCATCGTCGCCGCGACGAGTAACGACAACTTCAACTACATCAGCTATCCCGCCTGCCATCCCGACGTGATGGCGATCGGTGCGGCATCTCCTTGCGGCGACCGCAAGAGAAGCTCGAGCAGTTCGACAGAGTGTAATCCCGGTGTCGACACCGACCCGAACGGGTATACCTGCGACGGTGAGCGTTGGTGGGGATCGTGCTACGGCTCGACGAACCAGGACGGCTCTGACGCAGTCGACATACTCGGTCCGACGATTCTGCCGACGACCGATATCCAGGGCAACGGCGGATACGCAAGTGGCGATTATTCCCCGTTCTTCAACGGAACCTCCTGCGCGACTCCGTACGTCGCCGGAGTAGCTGCTCTCGTAAAGTCGAAGAATCCGACCTGGACGCCCGCCCAGATCCGTGACGAGCTGCGCAACACGGCGATCGACGTAGTGAACGTCGAGTCGGGTAGTGGCTGGGATCGTTACAGCGGATACGGAATGGTAGATGCTGAAGCGGCAGTAGGCGGCGGCGGACCTGTCGCTCCTGTAGCCGAGTTCTCAGGCAGTCCTGTGAGCGGCATCGAGCCATTGACAGTTGATTTCGTCGACGCGTCCACCGGCACACCGACCAGCTGGTCCTGGACTTTCGGAGACGGTGGTACTTCGACTCAGCAGAACCCTTCGTACACATACAATGTTGCCGGCAGCTATAATGTCAGCCTCAGTGTGAGCAATGCAGTCGGTTCTGACGGTATCACGAAGAACGGTTATATCACGGTCGATCCTTGTGTGGCACCGACAGCAGCGTTCAGCGGAACGCCGACTTCGGGCTACGCCGCGCTGATGGTTAATTTTACCGACGAATCGACCGGCGCCGCTTCATGGGCCTGGACATTCGGCGACGGTGGAACTTCAACGCAGCAGAATCCTTCCTATTCATATGCCGATCCGGGCACGTACTCTGTAAGCCTGTCGGTGACGAACAGCTGTGGCAGCGATGCCATTACGATGACAGACTACATCACAGTGGAAGAGTCCGTTACCCAGAAGGTATACGCGTCGGCTGATATCCCGGTGATCGGAACAGTGACGGGAAGCTACGCGAACACATTCGCCAGCGACAACAGCCGCGAGACCATCACCGAGGTGACCTACACAGGTCATCCGAGAAAACAGTACAGCTATGCAGAACACAAGTGGTCGTTCAATGTTCCGGCGAATTCCTCAGATGTGACCTTCTCCGTGGAAGGTTCCAGGACGAGTACTGGCGATGGTGACAACTTCATCTTCGCTTATTCGACCGACGGTTCGGTCTACAACAACCTCGTGACAATCGCCAGCACCACGGAGCAGACCTATTCGGCCACGCTTCCCACGGGAACGAGTGGCACGGTCTACATCAGGGTCCTCGACAGTGATCGCAGCTGGGGCAACCTGACCAACGATGCCGTCAGCATCGACGAGATGTATATCGAGGTCATGGGTGGCTCATCAGGCTCAGCGCCTGTTGCTGCCTTCACGGGTACTCCGACCTCCGGAGACTATCCTCTCGAAGTAACATTCGTGGATCAGTCAGCTAACGCTCCGACTTCCTGGAACTGGGACTTCGGTGACGGAGGCGGCTCTACCCAGCAGAACCCTGTTTATACGTACAACGCTGCCGGGACATACACTGTCACCTTGACAGCTACCAACGAGTATGGAACGGACGATGCGATAGAGAGTGGTTATATCACCGTTACCGATCCGGGTTCGACGGTCTACACGCATGTAGACGATATAGTCGTGATCCAGACCGGCTCCAGGAACAAGCTCTATGGCAATGCTACGGTGACTATTCTCGATGGAGGCGGTTCTCCAGTATCCGGCGCGGTAGTGTACGGATTCTTCAGTGCGCCTACGACCGCGACAGTGACCGGGACTACGGGAGTAGACGGCACAGTCACAATCGTATCCGGCAGACAGAAAGTCGAAGTAGATTTCTGTTTCGAGGTGACCAACGTCGTCAAGACGGGGACCACCTATGATGAGGGCTCCAATGTCGTGACCAGGTCATGTGAGAGCGGAGATGTCTTCAGCGCGGGTGACAGGTTCATCCTCACCGAGAGGGAGACCCCGGACATGTTCGGCCTTTCCCAGAACTATCCGAACCCGTTCAACCCGGTAACGCTGATCAGCTTCAGCCTGCCGGTCGAGTCACGTGTAAGGCTGGATATCTTCAACGTGAAGGGCCAGCTTGTGGCAACGCTCGTGAACAAGACGGTCGATGCCGGTTATCATGTGACCGAATGGAACGCTGCGGGGATGTCGAGTGGTATCTATCTATATCGTCTCAAGACTGAGAACTTTACCGAGACGAAGAAGATGATCCTTCTCCGCTAACTTTATCAAGTGTTTGCCGCTGAGGCTGTGGTGTGCTTTTCAGGTAAGGAGAGTCACTCCATAAAGTGGTCGTAGCGGCAGTTATCAGAAGGCCGGCCCGGAATCGGGCCGGCCTTTTTTATTTCAGAACACGACTGTTTTCTGACAGTGGTGATCGATCTATGATACTCGAAATCTCCAAGTAGTTAATTTTTGTTGACAATAACGGTAATTTTCTGTTACTGTTCCGCTTACTTCCCGGCATCTATGAGTTCAAGAACGAGACCTGTTTCGTTTTTGTTGCTTTAGTTTAATGAATTATAAGGGATAAGGGGGCTGTCCTGATAATTCATGAATCAATATCAGGTATTTATCAAAATGCCCGAATAGTATTATTTACAACTGTTATTATTTTGTTCTTACCACATCCAATTTCTGGCCAGAGCTATAATCTCATTCCGAATCCGGGCTTCGAGATAGTACCGGACTACAGTAGTACCAGTATGCATTATTCCGATATTCTCAACCTCTGACAAATGGAGCACTTTCATGCGAAGAATGCGTGTTGTCCTGAGTGTCTTTACGATCCTTGTAATGTGTTCTGCGGCCATTTCCGTATACGGACAGTCGCCTAACCTGGTTTTGAACCCGAGTTTTGAGGCCTATACGGGAACACCCACCTGTGAGTATGGTGATCAGGGCAGGCTCGCATCACTCGCTGATTACTGGACCATCACATCCGATGGATCATCTGACTTTTGGCATATTTTGTATGATTATTCTGAGTGCTTGACTCCTGTTGCTTTGCCGAGGACTGGAAACGCGCATGTAGGCTTTGTAATTGGTGGTAACAACCCATTATACAGAGAATACGTGCAATCAGAAAACGGAATACAACTTTATCACGATAAATGCTATCAGGTTGAGTTTTACGCCAGGTGCACATCTGGTTCTATAACAAAACCTGTTGGTATGCATTTCAGTACATCACGTATCCAATATGCATATGCGGTAACTCCACAAATCAGCGAAACGAAATATATTGCTTCTGGATATGTAAAGATATCAGGTGTTTATACACCACCTGTAGACGGCAATTACTATATAACTCTGGGAGCGTTCGAAACGGATCCGGTCCCGGACTCAAGATATCTGTTCATAGATGACGTATCAATCCGTGAAATCACAGCGCCTGAAGTGAGGGCAGCTTATACTATTTACCCTACGGAAGAAGATCCGCCATGGTCTCCCCATCTTTTCTCTGGCGACCAGGTGTCAGTTGGGGACTGTGATTCTATCGAAATCTTCATTAATGCCTCCGACGATTTCGAATCGGAAATAGCTATGACACTCACAGGCGCGGATATTCCAGGCATGTCCGTTCAGTGCGTGTCTCCATGTTCCGGCACATCGCCGGTATTTACAGGAGAAAATGGAGAAGTCGTGGTCCAGATCAACTGGGCTCCTTCATGGGACCAGTGCGGCATATATCCTGTCGGTGTGACCGCAACGTCACAGTGTGGTCTTGTCTCGAATTTCTATTTCACAATCGAAGTCACATCCTGCCTGCATCCTTGCTGCCATGGCAACGGACAATGTCACCTGACTGATGAGACGACCTGCGTTGATGAATGGGGAGGGGAATGGCACCCGGAGGCCGAAAGTTGTGAGGAAGTTACTTGTTCGTCAATCCCGTGTTGCATGCCTGATGGTAGCTGTGAGTACATGTTTACGGAACAGGAATGTCAGGCCGCCGGAGGCATAGTTCCCAGTAACTGCGATTACTGTGAGCCCAATCCTTGCGAAGATGGCATCTGCTGCTTTCAGGACGGCAGCTGCCAGGCAATGACAAGGTGCGAGTGTATGGATGCATCTGGTGCAGTAGCTTTTACTGCGGGAGAAAGCTGCGATCCCAACCCATGCTCACAGCCCGGAGTGTGCTGCGATTTCGATATTTGTATTCTGACTGATAGAGTCTGCTGCTATAAGTGTTTTGGGGGGCGTCGGAACAGTTGGCATCCGGAGTGGACCAGCTGCGATCCCAATCCATGCATCGCTCCCTGTGTCGACCCTCCCCACAGCATGATCGCCTGGTGGCCTCTTGATGCATCTGATGGGGCCGAAGGTATAGTTGCATATGATCTTGTCGGGGATAATACGTTGTGGCACCAAGGGACACCCGTTGCGAACTTTGGTGAACATGTCGGCAACTCCCAGCATTTTGAGAATGCCGGTGACTACCTTCAGGTACCATCTCCCACGGACGGTTCACTCGATCTCGGCACGGCCGATCTGAGCATCGATCTCTGGGTGCGAACGAACGTGACATATCCAGATGTTCGAACGATCGTCGACAAACGAGGCAATCCCAGCGGGGCCGGTTTTTCTCTTTTCATTGGAACGAACGGTTCTATCGGATTTCAACTGGCCGATCCGAGTAACCATAACAACTGGCCCAGCAGCGGAATCGTCTCAGACGGGCAGTGGCACCATGTGGCGGTGACCGTCGACCGCGACGAGTCGAACCAGGGAGGCAAGATATACGTAGATGGCAGTGTAGTAGGGATTTTTGATCCTACGATACGGTCAGGGAGCCTTACCAACGACGGGTCGTTACGAATCGGACAGCGTAATCTGGACTCTGGGACGCCCTTTCAGGGAGACATCGATGAGGTGCAGATATTCAACCGTGAGCTAGATGCGGAAGAAATCGTAGCGATATACGAGTCAGATGTGAACGGCAAGTGCCGGTTCGGTAGTTACCTTCCCCCCGTAGTATCAATGTGTGAATACAATGATCATGTACACACGACTTTGATTATCGGTAATTTCACAGGCGAGACAAAGAGTTTCGATGTCAGCGTGTTCGGCGATGATGCGATTGGATTGGAAGCAGGATACGACCCGACCTATAACTCGTACATGCTCGGTGAAGGGTATACTGAGATACCCGTTACGATCTACCCGCCGGATCACTTCGGGGGTACCGAGAGTTTTGCCATTATGGCCGGCGTGACGTGCGACAAAGGTTCATGCACGAGTTCGAGCAGGGTTCAGAGCATCCCATGGTATAATTGCGGCGGGCTCTCAAGTGGTGGTGATGTTTTTCTGGTCAGTTTAGGTCTCGTCGAGTATGTGGACTTCAGCTTTACGAACGAAACTGCCGTGCGTGACACCATTTTCTACGCAATAAAGTCGCTGGCAATGAACGGAGACACGATGAGGCAAGTCGTGAGCCTTAATGGTCTGGCACCGGGCGAGATTGTCGAAGGAAATATTATCGTTGAGCCATATGATTCCGCATCAGTATCTATCGGTGTATCGTTTGCGGAGTACGATCCGTTCGTCATTCACAGCCTCATACTGATGAGGGACCTGGACGATGACGGGATAAAAGAAAATGTTGGTTCGTACCTGTTGCAGTCGGTACGTGAGACAGCGCCCAGTACCGCAGTTAATCTGACTTCATTCTCCGCATACGAGCACGATGGATATGTAGAAGTCGAATGGACCACGGCTTCTGAATCGAATAACGCCGGATTCAATATTTACCGAAGTGAAAACAAAGAGGGCGTAAAAGTAAAGCTTAACGGAGTACTCATACCAGCTGCCGGCAATGGACTCGAGGAAACGATATACGTCTTCAGGGATTATGGCGCCGCCGATGGTGAAGTCTATTATTACTGGTTCGAGAATGTCAGTGTAGACGGCAAGACCGGGATGAACGGGCCGGCACAGTCTTCTCGTCAGGATATTCCGATGGCCTTCAGCCTTGCCCAGAACTATCCCAATCCGTTCAATCCGGTGACCAATATCAAATATTCCCTGCCATGGGACAGCCGCGTGAAGTTGACTATCTATAATGTTCTCGGGCAAAGAGTGGCGGTGCTGGTCGACTGCAGCCAGGAAAGAGGCTACAGGACGGCTCGTTGGGATGGAAAAAACACAAACGGTGCGGACGTCTCCAGCGGTATCTATTTCTATAAGCTGCAGGCGGGTAGTTTTGAAGAGACGAAGAAGATGATCCTGCTTCGCTAGCAGGTGTCTTTATTAAAGAGTCGAGGAGTATCAGTATTCGGGTGCCTGTCGTTATGAGGATCTTGCAGCCGGAGTGTAGTCAGCGAACAGTTTTCTGTATGTATTGTCGTGTCATCAACAGGAGGAAATGACAATGGGTAAATTGGTACTGATTCCGAAGGGGCTATGGTTTCTGGTGATTATTTTTGTCCTGGCTCTAATTTTCCCCGCTCTGCATGCCCGTGATGCAGAGGAAATCAGGCACAAAGAGATCGATCTCCCTGTTATTTCAACAACACCAGAATCCGGAGAGCCTTTTCTGCTGCCTGCTGCAGTTGGAGTAGTTGCTGAATATACGTTTGACAATGGGTCGTGTGGCACGGAGGGCTGGGTAAGTGTGGACAAGACTGAACAACCTGGTCCGTACTTTCATGTCGATGATTTTGATGGACTTGGCGGAGGAAATTATGGCGGGTTGGTACCACTGGACGGTCTGCAATCAATGTGGTGCGGCTACCGAAATGACCCGTTGGATATGGAGAAATGTGGTTGGTGCCCGCCAGGGTATGGCAATAATTGGGATCAGAGGTTCGAATCTATCACCTTTTCCACAAAGGGTGACGTCACGGTCAGTTTTTTAATGTACTACGACAGCGAGGGTGATAATGACTTTACCTATCTGGAATACCTGCATAAGGACGGTCACTGGGTGGAGCTCGCCAGTTTTGACGGTACTGGAGACTCATTAGTGATCGAATTGATTCCCGGCGGTGATGTAGATGGAGCTACAAAAATACGGTTCCGTTTTGTGTCTGACGGTGCCTGGTCGGATGAGGACTGCCTGTGGGGTACAGACGGAGCGGTGATCATCGACAGCCTGACCGTTACAGATGATGATGGGGAGGTGGACTCTCAGGATTTCGAGTTCGAAAGCGTGGGGGACCTGACCACCCTGGACGGCGACTGGGCAGCCACAACGCCGACTCCATACGGTGACTATGCATTCCTCTTTGACAATAGCACAGCCCCGGACCCCTCCAGTTCGAATTCGTCTTGTGTCTGGGGATTCACAAATGGCTCTACATCCGATTATCTTTGTGGAGACTACCCTCTTACCATAACTGTTCCCTATGAAAACGAACGTGGTCAATACATCTATAATGAGATCCGGTCTCCCATAATACCGTTTACAAAAACCGGTTCGGCGGTGTACCTGTTCTTTGACGTGTACCACGATCTCCCCCTGAACCCGCTCGTGTTTTACACATGGTCCGTCCGGTATCGAGAGACTCCCGGCGGATGCTGGTCGGGCTGGAAGGATCGAAACGACGTATATTATGGAACGGGAAAAGTGTGGGTCACCAAGCATTTTGGAATCGGCGATCTGCTCGGTGAGGACCTGTCTTCCGTCGCCGAAATTCAGATCGCCCTGGGCGTTGCAGACTATTGTGGTCATTGGGAAGGGGAATATGGTGATTGTTCATGCCACAGCAACGCTCCGTTATTCGACAATGTCCGCCTTCTACGGTTCGATCCGGGGTATATAACAGGCAATGTGTTTAACGACATCAATGGCAATTGTGTGTACGATGAAGGTGTCGATTTTGGGATCTGTAATCGCAGGATTCAAGCTGAATCGATATTCGGCCAATTTATCGGATATACAAACGGACAGGGCGATTATTCGATTGAAGTTCTGGAGGAAACATACACAGTCGACCAGTTCGCCTTTACCGGTGATCCCTGGACTCTGCGTTCCTGCCTCCCCGACCCACCCTACACAATTGAGGTAGATGAAGGCCTGGGATATCCTAATAACGATTTCAGGCTAAACACAGTCGGGACTCCCCAATGTGATGTTTCTGTTGGCATTATATCCAACGGATTCAACTACGGACCGGTTCCATGCGATGATACAATCTTCAGGGACCCATGCCCTGGAATCGAACATGAGTATCTTTTCTGGGTACGCAACAATACAACCTCAACGGGGTGGACCACACCGGGCCAAATTCTCGAGATAGCTCTCGATCCAACATTCACTATCAATCCCATTGGTGTCTACAGCACCGACCCGATCAATTGCCCCATCACCTTTACGGTCGACCCGAATAACTATGAATGCGAAGTGGAGTTGACCGGACGAATCAATCCCGGGCAATCGTATGTGGTTGCTGTCCGGGCGACGCCAGCCACAGATAGTCCGTACGTGACACAGATGACCTATGTGGATCTCGGTGAGTGCAGCGGCAACAAAACATATTCGATGTCAGAATTATCCAATTGCTCGTGCGATCCAAACGACTTGACTGTCACGCCGGCCGGATGCGGCATCTTCGGCAACATTGCAGTGGACGACAGATTGACCTACAAGATCAGATTTGAGAATGTAGGGGGTGGGGTCGCGCATGACATCTTCATCGGTGACAATCTCGATATCGATCTGGACGAGACGACCTTTGCAATTATAGGAAGCAGCCATGCTATAACAGGTGTTCAGTCTTCCGGCAACAATCTGTCAATCTACTTCGACTCTATCGATCTGCCAGGCATCGGAGACCCCGATAACAACAAGGGGTTCGTGATCTTCTCCATCGATCCCCATCCCGACTGTACAGAGGGGACAACGATAACAAATTCGGCCTCTATCTATTTTGACGATAATCCCCCGGTTGTCACGAATACTACAACCAATACCGTGGCCTTCCCATTCGCTACCTTTGCGTGTGCTGATAGTTGTGTTGGAGCTGTTCGTTATTATAACTTTACCTTCACGGGGGGCGAAGATGCCTACGACACGTATTTATGGGAATTCGGGCCGGGTGGCATTCCGGCGACTTCCGATCTCAAAGATCCCCTTGGGATAACCTTCTCATCAGAGGGTATGAAGGAAGTCACATTGACTGTTACACGGGATGGATGTGAAGAAAGTGTGACCGAGAAGCTGATCCATTCATCATGTGCCTCGACTGCGGTTCAGATGGCCTCATTCTCCGCTCTGGAAAGAGACAGTTACACAGTAGTCGAATGGACTACGATGGTGGAGAGTAACAACGCCGGATTCAACCTGTACCGGAGCGAGAGCGAAGAGGGGGAAAAGACACGGCTCAACGACGAGCTTATTCCGGCCGCAGGCAACGAACTTCAGGGAGCGGAATACAGCTTCAGGGATCATGGTATCGTGGTCGGTGTGGATTATTACTACTGGACCGAGGGTGTCAGCCTGAATGGGACTGCGAGTATAAGCGGGTCTGTTCAGACAGAGCGAGATGAATTCCCGAACGCGTTCGGACTGTCACAGAATATCCCCAACCCGTTTAATCCCACTACCGAGATAAGGTATAGCCTGGCTTTTGGCTGCCATGTTCGGCTGGATATCTACAACATTCTCGGGCAAAGAGTGGCGACGCTGGTCGACTGCAGCCAGGAAAGAGGCTACAGGACGGCTCGTTGGGATGGTAAAAACACAAATGGTGCGAGCGTCTCCAGCGGTATCTATTTCTACAAGCTGCAGGCGGGTAGTTTTGAAGAGACGAAGAAGATGATCCTGCTTCGTTAGCCTCATCAGTTATCAGAAGGTCGGCCCGGAATCGGGCCGGCCTTATTCTGTGCCCCCCAGGTAATACCCGCATGTATTGTCTTTTAATAGCCTAACGATAGAGAGAGGCCGGTCGATAAAACGGTTAGCGGGAAAATGCGTCAATGATAGCAGGGTACTGTATCGCTGATGTATTTGTGATTGGGTAAGCTGAAACTTTTGAAATTGAGATTATCTGGATCTATTCTCTATTCAGGACGACTGGTTGCTATGTACGAATCCAGCGCTAAATTATTTCAAAACCAAATAATATAGCGATATCTATCTCGCTATATGTCAATAAATATATTTACAATTATGCTAATAAAGTAACGATTAATATTTACTAAACATTTAATAATATCAAACTATAGGTTGACAAATATTCAAAGTGAGATTATCCTTATTCAGGACTGGCAACAATAATCAAGATATCAGGGAGCGCTATGATGAGCAGAAATATTCAGTTATCAAGAAGACAGCTTGATCAGAAGATGAAAAAGCTCAAAAAGGATGCGGATGAAGGGATTCCCAATAAGGGTTGGATCAGGTCCGTGCGATATGCCCTTGGAATGAGCGGGAGCCAGCTGGGCCACCGGCTTGGAGTCACTAAACAGCAGGTCAGCGCTCTGGAATCAGGGGAGCTTGAGGGATCCACGACCCTGAAGATGCTGAAAAAGGTAGCCAGGGCGATGGGATGCCGGGTCTTTTATGGCTTTGTGCCTGAGACTTCTCTTGAGGAGCATATCAGGGATAGAGCTGAACATATCGCTGTGAGAAGAATCAACAGGGTCGGTCATTCGATGGTCCTTGAGGGACAGGGTTTGGGTAAGCGGGAGATGAAGGCTGTCCTGAAAAACGAGATAGATCGAATAATCGATGAGATGCCGAAATATCTCTGGGATGATGTGGAGTACGGCGGCAGCAATAACGAAGTCGGGGAGAAAGAACGATGAAGATGAATTATCCGGAAGGAGCATCTTCCTTTAGCCCGGAAGAGCTGAATGAGCTTCTCATCCCGACCATCTCGAACAGGGAAGAGCTGGACAGGTGGGAGCAGGATAATATTTTGAAAGCGGTCGACTGGGTCAATAAGGTCGAACCAGATGAAATATTGTCTGAATCTTTCATGAGAAGACTTCATAAGGAGATGTTCGGCGATGTCTGGAGCTGGGCAGGGAAGTTCAGGCGAAGCGACAAGAATATAGGAGTGGATTGGAAAGTCATCTCTGTCGAATTGAAGAATTTGATAGATGATGTCAGGTGCTGGCTGGAGAATGATTCGCTATCAGCCGACGAGATAGGCACGAGGTTCCACCACAGGCTGGTCCAGATCCACCTGTTTCCAAACGGCAACGGCAGGCACGCGCGGCTGGCGACCGATCTGCTGATGGAAAAAATATTAAGAGTCAGCAGGTTTTCCTGGGGAGGGAAGAACCTTTCCGAGGAGGGGGAATGCCGGCGCAGGTATATTGATTCCCTCAGGCAGGCGGACGCCGGACATTATGAAGCGCTGATCGAGTTTGTCCGGAGCTGAAGGGATTTTCCTTCTAATCGAAATGCTGAATATGGTATAATAGCACCAAGCGGTAATTATTACTGGGGGGTTAATATCGGGCGATAGCTAACATTCCAATCATTACAATTTATCCGTCCGTTATTTCTGCTCTCTTCTCTTGTCGAAAGGGAGGGACAGGGAATGAGAATGTCACGTTTCAGCTCGGTGCTGTTGCTTTGCGTTGCTGTCGTATTTGTGTCCTTAATATTTTTGTCACAAACAGTATCCGCTCAGCCAGTTCCTTATCTCGGCCTTTTCATCGATGAGACGCATAGTCTCCATTATGTGATGTTATCCACGCCTCTCGTACCGTTTGAAGTTTTTTCCTGGGTCTATCCAAGTGAAAACGGCATGGTGTGCGCTGAATTCGACATAGTTTATCCGGAATACCTTGTTATGTCCGGACACACCGACAACCCTGAGGCACTGATTCCGATAGTACCCGACCCGGATGGTGTTACCGTTTGTTTCGGTGAGTGCAGGACCGACTGGGTATGGCTGAGAAGCTTCAACTTCCTTCCAACTTCGACGGGAGGAATGGATTTTATCAGAATCGTTCCCCATCCCATATCCGGAGTGGTGCAGGCGGCGACATGCCATGAGGGCAATCCTTACGAGACATTTGTTCTCATGAACTATTTTTGTATCAACGACCCGGCCTGCCCGATTGCGAATGAGAGCGCATCCTGGGGGGCGATAAAGACGATGTACGAGGATTGATTTTAGAATTGAATATTGTTGAAACATCATTCTATTAAAAGGGGGATAATGATGATCAGAGTGGCAGTTTTCCTGGCCCTGATCGGAGCTATCGTAATCGCCGTTCCGTGCGTGTTACACGCCGGGCCAACTGCATACATCGGACTTTATACCGATGAGGAGCGTTCGAACAACACGGTCATCTTCTCAGAAATGTGGGAACATTTCGAAGTATGGGTCTGGGTTCTGCCTGGTGACCTTGGGATGATGTGCACCGAATTCTCTGTCGATCATCATGATCTGGTAATCGTAGAGGGTGAACTATTTCCCAATCCCGAATGTACTGTTAACATGGGGAATCTGTTCTATCCGGGTGGTGCATCGATCTGTTTCGGGAGTTGCCAGTACGATTGGACATGGCTCTACAGGATCAGCATGTACACACAATCAATGGAGTCCGGTCGTATTGAGATCAGAGAACATCCTGATGCGGGAGGTCTTCAAATCGCCAATTGTATCCTTCCTGATTATCCCATTGAGGAAGCGTTCATTTATAGTGAGATATGTTATGCAAGATCTATTTCCCCCGATGATTATATGCCGATTTTTACTGAGCTAAGCGCACCGGAATCAGTGACAGTGAATATCACGTTCGATGATACTCCCGCAATGGATTTTCCTGATTTTAATATCTATAGTGCCGCTGACTCGACGGATACCATACAGGTTATGTATGTTGCCCACCCCACCTATTACACATGGATCCTTTCGCTTGGAGATCCTCTGGTAGATGGCGAGAATTACATCATAGAGGCAACTTCTTTTTGTACTTATATTCCCAGTCCTTGTGGATGGGCTTCTTACCACTGTTATGATCCCCAGGCTCAGTTTGAGTACCACAGCCCTGTCGCGACGATGCTCCAGTCGTTTGCCGCAACGCCATCCGCAGCGATTGTCGAGCTCAAATGGGAGATCTCATCGATCGATCGGGGTGTAGAATTTGTCGTTTTCCGGCAGAAGGGCAGAGGAGCATTCGATGAAATCGAGAGAGGATCGTTCGGTTCAGGTGGGCTGGTGGGCTCCGGTGCCATGACGTTCGAATATATCGACGAGACCATCCTGCCCGGCTGCTGCTACAGGTACAGGGTCGAATATATTCTTGATGGTGAATCGCACGTTCTCTTTATAACGGAGCCAGTCGAGACTCCTGCCGCTGCTCTCTCGCTCGAGCAGAACCATCCGAACCCGTTCAATCCGTCCACTACTATAAGCTACAACCTGCCGGCAACGGGGTTCGTGAGCATCGAGATATTCGATGTGACAGGCAGGAGAGTAAAAACGCTGGTAAGTGATGTCAAGAACCCGGGTCCGCACCGTATCGAATGGAACGGGCTGGACGAAACAGGCATGCGAGTCGTATCGGGCGTCTATTTCTACCGCCTCCGTGCTGGCAAGGAAGAGCTTACGAAGAAAATGGTGCTGATGCGGTGATGGTTTTGCTGACGGAACCTTGATGTTACGTCGACATATGAGTGATTTCGGGGATAAAAACCCGGCCGCCGAGTCTTCCTGAGACCTGGCAGCCGGGTTCTGATTTTCAGGACTGTATTCAGATTCGAAGTCGAATCTGGTACGGTCAGGCTTTCTTCTTAGACTTGTCAGCCATCCGGTACAGGTACCAGCCGAGGCCTCCGAAGATGACGGCGGAGACTATCTGACCGAGCCATTCCGGCGAATAATCGATCACGAGGAACTTCGGCGCCTTTGTCATTATCACGGCAATCACCGCGATCACCACACCGAGCAGCCCCTCCCCGGCGATCAGGCCGCTTCCGATCAGTATGCCATGGTCTCCGGTCTTTTCAGCGCCTTCTTTCTTGCTTTTGTGCTTTTTGTCGATCATGTGCCGCAGAAGGCCTCCAATGAAAACCGGTGTCATCGTATTAAGAGGAAGGTAGACACCGACGGCGAACGGCAGGGGCGGGATCTTGCAGAGCATGATCACTATGGAAAATGCAGCTCCGATCCCGACAAGGTCCCAGCGGAGGTTTCCGTCAAGCACCCCGTCGAGTACCGTTTTCATCAAGGTTGCCTGTGGAG
Organism: Candidatus Latescibacterota bacterium; assembly: GCA_019038625.1. Classification (NCBI taxonomy): domain Bacteria; kingdom Pseudomonadati; phylum Candidatus Latescibacterota; species Candidatus Latescibacterota bacterium. The sequence goes on from JAHOYU010000025.1 coordinate 28,638, forward strand.
CCGGGAGTTCGGCCGATCCGAACCCATAGGCCTTGCCCAGATAGAATATGGCAAGACAGACAAAGAAGGCCGAACCTACTGCGCCGAGCAGTTCGCTGATCTGCTGCTTTCGTGGTGTCGCGCCTATTATGAACCCTGTCTTGAGGTCCTGCGAGATATCGCCTGCGATAGACGCGGCGATGCAGACAATTGTACCTATTGTCAGCGCGGTGATCTTCCCCGTGAGATCGGTCCATCCTAACATCTTGAATATCAATCCCGTTCCGAGAAGAGTCACGATGGCCATCCCGGATGTCGGGTTCGAGGAGACACCGATCATTCCCACGATCCTAGACGACACCGTCACGAAGGCGAAGGCAAAGATCGCTATCGCCAGTGCACTGAAGAAACGCATGATGATATGCGTCTCGTTTCCGATGATCCCGGGAATGAAAGTAACCATCAGCACCACGAATGCGACACCGAGGATGACATACTTTATCGAGAGGTCCCTCTCTGTGCGAAGCCTGCCGGCATCAAGCTCGGCGGCGCTGGTGCGCAGCTCCCTGATGCCGATCTTCAGTGAACCGATCATGGTCGGAATCGATTTGATCACGGTGATTATGCCGGCTGCAGCCACGGCGCCAGCACCGATGATCCTGATGTAGCCGTCCCATATCTGCTGGGGTGACAGTTCCCCTATCGTGGTCACGGAGGGGTCGAGCCCCTTTGACTGGAGATAGGCAAGAGTATTCGGCCAGATCTCCATATTGCCGAACTTCCACGCTATGACCGGTATCAGCAGGACCCAGGAGACGAGCCCACCCCCGACCATGATGGCGCCGATACGCCGGCCGAGTATATATCCGACACCGAGTAGAGCCGGGGTCGTCGAGACTCCGACTACCGCTTTTTTGATGAACGGCAGGGTGATCGATACATTCGACGGCCACAGATAGAGAAATGAGATCAGACCCTTGTACAGGGCTCCTATACCGAGGCCCTTGAATACACTCGATGCTGATGCGCCGCCTCCGCCGGTAGCGACGATAAGGACTTCCGCGCTTGCCGTGCCCTCAGGGTATGGGAGAGTATCGTGTTCCTTTACGATGAGAAAATTCCTCAGCGGGATCATGAAGAGGACACCCAGAACACCTCCGCATATCGCCAGCAGAGTGATCTGTATAAGGGGCGCGTCGTACCCCCAGATATATAATGCAGGTATCGTAAAGATCAGTCCTGAGGCGAGCGACGAGCTTGCCGAGCCGGTAGTCTGTGAGATATTGCATTCCAGGATAGTCGGCTTGCCGAATATCGGGGTAAGTATCTTGAGGAGCGCCACCGAGACGACCGCCAGCGGTATCGCGGTGCTGATGGTCAATCCGACCCGCAGCCCGAGATAGGCGTTCGCGCTGCCGAAGATGGCACCGAGCAATATTCCCAGTATGACTGTCTTCGGATTGAAATCCTTAATGACGGTATCGGCCGGCACGTAAGGTTTGTGTTGGTTCACGATACGGGATCTCCTTTCGAACTTTTACTCAATATCCGTATCGACCGGGACTGGCCCGGTCAGGCAGCCACATTACCAGATGAGAACTGAGACGTCCAGATAAATGGCCCGATTGGATCATCCGGAGTGACACCATATCTAAGTGTTGAAAAATAATCATTCAGCATTTAGGATTGCGGCGGAGAATCGGGTCGGTCGTGTGGAATTGTTTAGTCAACGTGACTCGTCAGCATATGGAGCATGACATGTCGATCAAGGAAAATTTCGAGAGAGTCAGAGACCGGGTCGCCGCCGCGGCGGTCGGTGCCGGACGTACTCCCGAAGAGATCACGATAATCGGTGTTACCAAGACGCACGGGCCCGGGACGGTCGTCGAAGCGATTAAGGCCGGAGTAACAGATGTCGGCGAGAACCGTGTGCAGGAGTTTCTGTCGAAGGTGGATGATGTGGAGCTTGATGTCCGCTGGCACCTTATAGGTCATCTGCAGACAAACAAGGTGAACAAGGTGATCGGCCGCTTCGCCATGATCCATTCGGTAGATTCATTGAATCTGGCTGAAAAGTTAAGCAACGCGGGAGAGAAAGAGGGAGTACTTACCGATATCCTTCTCGAAGTCAACACGAGCGGGGAGGAGTCGAAATTCGGACTGGTACCGGAAGAGACGACAGAGATCTGTGAACGTGTATCAAAATTGCCGGCCGTGAACCTCAAGGGGCTCATGACTGTAGGACCCTGGGTAGATGACACAGCTGTCCTTTCGAAAGCTTTTTCCAGCCTTCGTCTTCTGGCTGAAAAGATCGACGCGGTGAAGATCGATAATATATCCATGGATCATCTGTCTATGGGGATGACCGATGATTTCGAGATCGCGATAGCAGAGGGCGCGACGATGATACGCCCGGGAAGGGTGATATTCGGGGAACGCGGGACTTTCTGACAGGTTGAGATCCCTGTTTGAAGAGTGGCAGGATTTCAGCCGGCGGAGAAGAAAATTTGCGGTCCCGAAATTCACCAGGAATCGACCAGGGAACCATGTGGCGCTGTAAAGCGTGTAAAAATACGAGGTTACGAGATTGTTTATAACGGACGTATTTGGACTGATAATTGCTTTTTTGAATGTGATCACATTCCTGTTGCTGATATACCTGTTTCTGCAGGCGATCAGCGATGACAGGAGCAGGGTGCTGGGGGTATTGGACAAGGTGTTTTCTCCCGTGCTTCAGCCACTGAGAAAAGTCCTGCCCTCATGGAGGATAGATATTTCTCCGGCAATCCTGGCCCTGGCCCTGCAGATAGCAGCGGTAATACTGAAAAGGATGTGGTAGTGCAGTAAATGAATCCCCGCATGGTAGCGGGCCCGCGAAGAAAACAGAAGTAAGTGAAGTTGGATGAGGCAGAAGCGGATAAAAAAATCCGGGCTGCTACAGAGGAGGCAATGAGATGAGGATTACACCTCTCGATATCCGGAAGCAGGAATTTAAGAAGACTATGAGAGGTCTTGATTCGGACGAGGTCTACGCGTTTCTGAACACTGTCGCCGAGGAGTACGAGACCGTGCTTTCCGACAACAAGAGACTTCGTGAGCGTATCGTCGAACTCGAGGAACGTCTCAAGGAATTCAAAAGCATGGAGACCAATCTTCGGAATACTCTTCTGACCGCGGAACGGATCACGGCGGAGGCAAAAGAGAATGCCCGCAAGGAAGCCGGGCTCATCGTACGAGAGGCCGAAGTCGAGGCGGAAAAGGCCGCCGAGACGATCCGTGCCCACACTCAGCAGCTTCGCAGGGAAATACTGGAACTCAAGAAGAACAAGGACAACTATATCACTCGGATGAGGACTCTTCTGGATAGCCACCAGAACGTGATCAGCGGTTTCGAGGACGATTTTGCCGAAGTCGACAATGAGATCGAGAAGATCGGCCGGAAAGTCGAAGAGGATACGAACAGTGTCGTTCCGGGACCCAGGATGACGAGGGACAGGATCACCGAGGATTTTGCGCACGAAGAAAAACAGGAAGAAACGGACAAGGTGACCTGGGACGACGAGCAGAGGAGAGAGGATATCCCGAGGCCCTCGATGCCCGCGCCGCCGCACGAGGCCGGAGCCTCTCCGGAGAAAAAGAACTCAGCGCCCAGGGAAGAGGCAGCCGGGACGATGAACGTTCCGACATCACAGCAGATCGAGATGGAACCTGTCGCGGCTCCGCGTGATGAGATCTCTGCGGCAAACGCGGAAGCGACACGTGTCGATTTTGCCGGTGTGGATGCCGAGAAGATAGAGATAGCTGATGAAGGTAATCCTGGGTTGGATGGTCATTTCAATGAAAATGATGTTCGCAGAAATGTTGCAAGGAGCATTGAAGACAGCATGTATCCTGAGGCTCATATCGACGAGCAGAAGCAGGCTGCGGGACAGGGCGCGCCTGCCGGGCCAGTCATGGAATCACAGCCCCAGGCACAGCCGTCGATGCAGCAGCCTCCAGCAATGACATCGGTCGCTCAGGGCCAGGCACCTGCTCCGCAGTGCGAGACCGATGCTACGGGAACTGCCGTTCAGGATGTTCCCCCGGCTCCGGAGACAACGCAGCAGGATATGCAGCAGCCGGTTCAGCAGATGCCGGAAAATACTCCTGATCAGACTGTCCAGATCCAGGACCAACCGGCCGCCGCGGACCAGCCAAAAAGCGATGACTGGAAATCATACGAAGTGAACAATGCGAAACCGGACTGGAGTAATTATCAGATAGATGGCTCACAGCAGCAGCAGCCCACATCGGAACCTCAGCCGCCGGCTCCGGCCATCCATCAGAGTGATGCAAGCGATGTCGAAGTCGAAGAGGCACTTTCGGGGTTGGAAGAGATGGGGCAGGAACAGCAGCAGGCGCCCGTGCAGGAGGTACAGGCTCCCCAGCAGCCGGCAAAAGCGGAAACTCAAGTAAAGCCGGAAGCTCAGGTGGAGACAGAAGGTAGCGAAGAAGATTCCTCTTCGACCTGGTCGATGGAGGAATTGCGAAAGAACCTGACCAACATTGACAGGGAGGATTAGAGATACTACCTGTCAGTAGCGGTGTCGGTATTGTCGCCGGCACTGAATAAAAGGGACATGTGCGGGAAGGCTGGGTCCGAACGGGGATTCGGCCTTCCGCTTTTTCAGGGCAGGCTGACCTGATGATTTGTGCTTGCCTGCCTGTCAGATAGCGTGTATAAAATGTTTGTCCGTTCTGGTCTCTGCCTTGATGTCCGGCTCAATGATGGAGCGCGCCGAAAGGAGTCCCCGTGACTGAACTTTACAATCAGATCAAAGAAAGTGTGACCTATATAAGGAAACAGACGAAGATCCGTCCTTCATTCGGCATCGTCCTGGGAAGCGGACTGGGTGGGCTGGCCAGGAAAATAAAAGTCAGTCTGAAGATACCTTATGGAGATATCCCCAATTTTCCTGTGTCGACGGTCAAGGGCCTGCACGCGGGCAACCTGCTGTTCGGTGAGATAGGTGGCAGGAAGGTAGTGGCAATGGAGGGGCGCATACATTATTACGAGGGTTACACGATGCGCCAGGTGACATTTCCGGTAAGAGTGATGAAGGCGCTCGGCGCCCGCTCGCTCATTCTGACCTCCGCGGTCGGAGGAATGAATCCTGATCAGCCGCCCGGCTCGATCATCGCCGTCACGGATCATATTAACCTGATGGGGGACAATCCACTGATCGGTCCGAACGACGAACGGCTGGGGCCGAGATTCCCGGATATGAGTGAGCCATATAACAGGAAATATATCTCGATCCTTGAAAAAACGGCTCTGGACCTGAAAATCCCTCTGAAAAGGGGCGTGCTTGTCGCTGTGGCTGGACCAAACCTGGAAACTGCGGCTGAATATCGGTTTCTCCGGCGGATCGGGGCTGACATCGTAGGGATGTCGATGATCCCTGAAAATCTGGCAGCAGTGCATTCAGGGATGAAAGTGCTTGGAATATCTGTAGTTACCGACGAAGCACTGCCTGATTGCCTCAAGCCTGCCGATATAAGGGAGATTATCGCCACGGCGAAAAAGGGAGAGGTGGTCCTCTGCCGACTCGTGGAGGGCTTTCTCAAACGAGTATAGGAATGGTGGGGGTGGTGCAGAGGGGGGTGCGCATGGCGTTCCAGACAGGCTGGTCTGAACGCGTCTGCTGATGCTTGACATCAGGGCCTTAATACATTATAAGATATTGACCTCGGGAAAGAACAGTCGGGCTGAAGTTTTCACCCCGGTCACAGTAGCACAGGATTCGGAGTCTAGATATGGCCGATGATAACACCAGAAAACGTTATGACGATATTCCATCCCAGCGAGAATCGGTTGATGCGGAAGCTTCTATTCTCGAGTACTGGGAGAAACACGATATATTCAGGCGGAGCATAGACGAAAAACCGGCTGACAACCCCTTCGTGTTCTACGAAGGGCCGCCCACAGCGAATGGCAGGCCTGGCGTTCATCATGCTATGGCGAGGACGATCAAGGATATCGTATGCAGGCACTGGACGATGCGCGGGCATCGGGTCGTCAGGAAAGCCGGGTGGGACACACATGGGCTTCCTGTAGAGATCGAAGTCGAGAAGAAGCTGGGCCTTGACGGCAAGGACCAGATCGAAAAATTTGGAATTGCCGGGTTCAACGCAGAGTGCCGCAAGAGCGTGTTCACATATCTCGACGAATGGCATGAGTTTACCCGCAAGCTTGGGTATTGGGTGGATCTCGATGACCCCTATATCACATGCACCAACGAATACATCGAATCGGTATGGTGGATCCTGAAACAGTTCTGGGATCAGGATATGCTTTTCGAGGGCCACAAGATCATTCCCTATTGTCCGAGATGCGGCACTTCGCTCTCGAGCCATGAGGTATCCCAGGGGTATAAGGATGTTTCCGACCCCTCGATCTTCATCAAATTGAAGATCGTCGATGATGAAGCGTATTTTCTTGTCTGGACGACGACTCCCTGGACCCTGATCTCGAATGTAGCCCTTGCGGTCGGCGGAGATCATGATTATGTCCGGGTGCTGCACAATGGTGAAGAGCTGATTTTTGCAGAAGACCTTCTTCATGTCCTCGAAGGTGATTATGAGGTGCTCAGCAAGGTCAAGGGCGTGGATCTGGTTGGGAAAAAATACGAGCCCTGTTTTCCGTGGTTCAAGGATGCCGAGGGGGCTTTCAGGGTAGTGGCCGCCGATTTCGTAACTCTCACCGATGGCACCGGGATCGTCCACACAGCTCCGGCGTTCGGTGAGGAAGATTATAAGCTCGGCCAGAAAGAAGGGTTGCCGTTTGTACAGCCTGTCGACTCGGAGGGAAAATTCACCGACGAGGTCGAAAAATGGGCGGGGCGTCATATCAAGGAATGTGACCCGGAGATCATCGAGGATCTCAGCAAAAGAAATCTACTATACAGGGCCGGAGAGATATCCCACTCCTATCCTTTCTGTTGGAGATGTGATTCGGCGCTTATCTATTACGCGCGTCGATCCTGGTACATAAGAACGACTGCCTTCAAGGATCTTCTTATCGAAACAAACAAGAAGGTCAGCTGGTATCCGCCCGAGGTCGGTGAGAACAGGTTTGCAAGGTGGCTCGAGGGTAATGTCGACTGGGCGCTCAGCAGAGAGCGTTACTGGGGCACGCCTCTGAACATATGGGTCTGTGATTCCTGCGAAGAGAAATACTGTGTCGGGAATATGGCCGAGCTTCGTTCGATCAGTGAAGAGATCCCCGAGGACTTCGATCTGCATAAGCCGTACATCGATGATCTGGATGTCGGTTGTCCCGAGTGTGGAGGAAAAATGACCCGGGTGCCCGAAGTGATCGACTGCTGGTTCGATTCGGGAGCGATGCCGTTTGCGCAGTACCATTATCCTATGGAGAATATGGACCTTCTGAAGAAACAGTACCCTTCGGCCTTTATCAGCGAGGGTCTCGATCAGACGAGGGGCTGGTTCTATTCACTGCTGGCGATCGGTGCGTTTCTTACGAAGCAGAGTCCATACGAGAGGTGTCTCCCTCACGGGATGATCCTCGACAAGAGCGGTCAGAAGATGAGCAAGAGCCGCGGCAACGCGGTCTTCGCCAGTGATGTATTGAAGAGCGATGGTGCTGATTCTCTCAGGTGGTATCTGATGACGAGCGGGGCTCCATACCTGCCCAAGAAGTTCGATTCCGAGGCGATGAAGGAAGGGGCAAACAAGTTCCTGGGTACTCTGAGAAACCTCTATTCGTTCTTTGCCATGTACGCCGAGATCGACGGTTTCGAGCCAAAGGGCGAGATCGACGGCAGTAACATGATCGACCGCTGGATACTTTCGCGCTACAATACCACTGTCCGCGATGTCAGAAAGTCGCTCGAGGACTACGAGCTCACGAAAGCGGCAAGGGCCATTCAGGTATTCGTCATCGACGAATTGAGCAACTGGTATCTGAGAAGGTGCCGCAGGCGTTTCTGGAAGAATGAGATGAGTGGCGACAAACTGGCCGCCTATGAGACGTTCTACCATGTGCTGGAAGGTATCTCCAGGCTTGCAGCGCCGTTCGTGCCCTTCCTCGCCGAAGCCGTTTACCAGGGACTCAAGGGTGTAGATACCTCGGCTGACGAGGGTGTAAGCGTCCATCTGGCCGACTTTCCTGAAGTGGCTGAATCAATGATCCACGAGCAACTGGAGAAGAATATGGACGGGGTCCGCAAGGTCGTGACTACAGGCCGCGCGGTAAGGAACAAGGCGGGTATCAAGGTCCGCACACCCCTGGTGGAGATGCTCGTGCACAGCAGCCGTGGCGAGGATCTCGCCTGGACGAAAGACGAGGAACTCCCCGCGCTCGTTCTCGAAGAGCTCAATGTCAAGAAGATCTCGCCGGTAGAAGATACCGGTGATTTTATACAGTCGAACGTAAAACCTGACTACTCTGTACTCGGCAAACGCTTCGGCAAGACGATGAAGGCTGCTGCAAACGTGCTGGAAAACCTCAGTGAGCAGAGCGTGGCTGAAATCGTTGAAAAGGGTAAGGTAGAAGTAGAGATAGACGAGAAGAAGGAAGTGATCTCCCTGGAGGAGGTACAGATCCTCAAGGAGACCGCCGATGGGTATGCGGCCGAGACGGAGGGAGACCTGACGGTTATCCTTGATATTCGACTCACGCCTGACCTTATTAAGGAAGGAATGGCAAGAGACCTTGTCAATCGGATCCAGAACCTCAGGAAAGAATCGGGATTCGAGGTCAGTGACCGAATCGAGCTTTCATACTATGCGGCGGAGGAAGTGAAGGAAGTGCTGGAATCGTTCGGCAGGCATATCTGCGAAGAGACACTTGCCGAGTCGCTTTCGGAGGGACAGGTAGACTGGGAGTTTAATACAGAATTTAAACTCGATGAATACGAAGTACGGCTCTGGGTAAGATTGGCTTGATCACGTCTGACAGGAGAGGCACAATATAATGCCCCAGAAAAAGAAAAAGATGAAGCTCACCAAAAAAGAGGTCGAATCGTACAGAAAGGTAGTCCTGGCTGAGAGAACGCGAATCATTAAGGAACTTGGCAGGATCGAGGAAGCCATCAGCGATTCGAGCGAAAAGGGTGAGGCTTCGAAAAAATCTCACTCCAACCATCTTGCCGACCAGGGCACTGATTTTATGGAGACGGAGAAGAATTTTTATTATGCTTCGCAGGAAGGCCATTATCTGCGGTCCCTGGACGAAGCCATTGAGAGGATGGACCGCGGCGAATACGGCAAGTGTTCGGATTGTGGTGAACTCATAGGCGACAAGAGGCTGGCGGCCGTCCCCGGAGCGAGGCGGTGCATAGAATGCAAGAGTGAATCGGAAAAAAACAAGAGGGGACGTCAGTAGGTGTTCTATTTTGCTGTTGCAGCTATTGTCGTCATACTCGACCAGGCTTCCAAACGGCTGATCTGGGATGCCTTTCAGAACACTGGCGGAACTGAGCTTATAGGCAGTTACCTTCGTATCAGTCTCAGCAAGAATCCAGGGGCTGTGATGGGCATACTTTCCGGTTCGCGTACCATTCTCATAATAGTCACTATCATCTCCATAGGCGCCATCGTATTTTTTGCGTACAGGATGAGGTACGCACCGATGCTGAAAAGGCTCTGTCTGGGTCTTATCCTCGGGGGAGCTTTTGGCAACCTTATCGACAGGGTCGCTTCAGGTGAAGTCATCGATTTTATAGACATGGGCTTTGGCCAGTACCGCTGGCCGACGTACAATGTTGCAGATATAGCAGTTACAATAGGCGCTGTGATCCTCATCGCCGGTTTTATGAAGAACGATTCCATCGATTATCCCGACCCCTCTAAGAAAGAGGCGGCATAGCCGGTCGCGGCTGGCGCACTGTTTGTAGAGCCGGACTGTCTACAAGGAAGGTGTGTCGTTGAGCGATAATAAGATATTCAAGTTCATCGTTGACGAAGAGGAATCGGGCGAAAGGATAGATTCTTTCCTGAGCGGCCGCATTCCCGAATTGTCAAGGTCCAGGATACAGAAAGCGGTGAAGGCCGGTGAGGTTCTTTCCGGTGGAGAACCTGTCGGCAAAGTATCCAGCAGGGTATCGGCCGATGATGCGATCGAACTCAAATTCACTCCCCCGGTACCTCTGTCAGTCCTGCCGGAAGATATTCCCCTGGATATCGTCTATGAAGACAGCACTCTTCTCGTGATCAACAAGCAGGTGGGAATGGTGGTCCATCCAGCGCCAGGGAACGAGACGGGCACGCTGGTCAATGCCCTTCTTCATCACTGTTCCGACCTTTCCGGGATCGGTGGCGTCGCCCGGCCCGGAATCGTCCACAGGCTCGACAGACTTACTTCAGGACTCCTGGTCGTGGCAAAAGATGACATTACCCACATCTCGTTGAGCAGACAGCTTCAGGAGCGAAAGGTAAAGAGGATATATTTTGCATTTGTATGGGGTGAATTGCCGGTAATGGAGGGAGAGATAGACCTCCCGATAGGCCGATCCTCGTCTGACAGGAAAAAGATGGCAGTCGTCCATCGAGGGGGACGCCAGGCCAATACAAACTACTATGTTCTAGACACTTTTGGCCCCCTGCAGTATATTAAAATCAAGCTGGGAACAGGCAGGACACATCAGATAAGGGTGCATCTGGCACATATCGGACATCCTGTTCTTGGCGATCCTGTGTATGGAGGGAAGAAGATCAGGAAGGGTTCTCTGGGCAAGTCCGATCTGGATAAGTCGAGAGAGGCCCTTTCAATGATTGAAAGACAGGCGCTGCATGCCGGTGAGCTTTCGTTCTTTCATCCGAAGAAAGAGGAATTGATGAATTTCGAGGCGCCGCTTCCGTCCGACATGGATTCAATGCTCTCATTTTGCCGGAGGTCATGGTGAAACTGAGATCAAGGGAGTCCGAAAAAACAGTGATCCTGGATATTTCGGGAAAACTTATGGGAGGAAGCGACGCGGATGAGTTCAGGGATATTATCCACAAGCTTATAGAGGGCGGGAAAAAGAAAATCATCGTCAACCTTTCAGGAGTGCGGTGGGTGAACAGTACTGGAATCGGGATACTCATCACAGGGTACACGACCTTGAGAAGGAACAAAGGAGACTTGAAGCTTCTTAACGTTTCTAATAAAATAGAGAGCATACTTTACGTTACCAAACTGAACCTCATCTTCGAGTGTTTCGATGACGAGGAGAAGGCTGTAGCCAGCTATAGATGAATCGTTGATAGATGCTGGACCGGGAGGAGGAATCCAGAACCATTATGGAAGAAACGATCACCATGCGATTTCCCAGCAGCTACAAGTGGCTGAATATGATAGATCTCATATGCAGTGAAGTTACCTGTGAGATGGGTTTTTCCCATTCATCCCTCAACGAGATCTCGATTTCGGTGATCGAGGCTTGCACAAATGCGCTTGAACATGGCAACAAAAGCGCCACAGGCACTTCGGTCAAGGCTGTCTTTCACCGGAAACAGGATCAACTGGTAGTGGAAGTGTTCGATACGGGGGAAGGGTTCGATTACAAGGAATACCTGCAGCATATTCCGGATCCATCAGATATACACAACCCGCGTGGCCGGGGGATCTACATCATGAAAGAGATGATGGATTCTCTTGCCTTCGAGAAACTTCCGGATCGAGGAATGAAAGTTACGCTGATCAAGAATGTGGATGAAGTGGATGAAAAATAAGGGTCGCTGATGGGCCTGCCACGATTTCCACTTCTTTTCCGGGCAACTTGTAGTTGCCTCTGTGCGTAACTGAGAGTGGAACGGTTTCCCGGGTAGACCTGATCCATTTTGATCGATTTGGAGTTAACCAGATGGCCACATCGTCATTTCTTGCCTCCTTTTATTTTATCAACGGGGCGTTGATATTCTTTCTGGGTATCATGATCCTGAGATATTCCTCCAGGGATATAGTGGGGTGGGCGACCGCGCTTGTGTTGTTTTTCGCCGGCATCGGGCCGATCCTGGGGGCGATAGGGGTCATCCTCGAACAGAATCTTCAGGAGGGGACATACCTCTTCGAAAACCTCATGGACAACTTTAATTATACCTGGGAGTTTTTCTTTCCATCGCTTGTCCTGTTCGCTCTTGTCTATCCGAAGCGGCGAGCTATCTGGAAATATATAAAGGCGTACACGTTCATACTCTTCATACCACATATCTTTCATCTGATCCTCGTACTCGTACTGCTCGAAAGGGTGATTCCTGAAAATACCTTCAACTTTCTGATCAATGCCAACCTTCCGTCCGCGACGATTCAGTCGTTTGTGACGAAGATCGCGCAGTTCATGAATATTCTGATGGAATTTCTTTTTAAGGCTCACAGGACATTCTTTTCCCTGGTTAATATCTCGTACGCGGCATTTTCGGTAATACTCCTGGCGAATTCGTTCAAACTTAATATTTCGCCGAGAGTCAGAAGGCAGCTCAGAGTAGTGATCTTCGGCCTTGGACTATGTACGGTCATATATGCTCTCGGAAGGACGATGCCGTTCTTCATCAATATAGAGTTCGAACAGACCATAATAACCGCATTCATCAATGCCGCGCTGATCGTCGGTGGCGGGTCGATTGCCATCGCGATCGTAAGATATCAGTTCCTTGATATCCGGCTGATCGTTCGAAAAGGGATCTTCTACGGGACCACAGTCGCTGTCTTCGCGTCGATATATGTGCTGACGATCAAGCAGATCACCGAGTTCTTCTACAGGTTTTCGGGAACCAGGTTCGAGTTTATCGAGACGGGCCTCATTATCCTCTTTCTGATAATATTCCAGCCTGTCCTCGGCAGGGTGGAAGAATGGGTGGAGAAGATCCTGGTCCGCGAAGAGAAGAGCATAAGAGTGAGGATAAGGGACCTGAGTAACGAGCTCCTTTCGGTCGTAGAGCTGGATGATATGAAGAGAAAGACCAATTCGACCCTTGGTCAGGTATTCAGCGCGCGCGAAGTCGAGACAGTCTTCTGCGATGAGATATTCGCTCTGAAGGACGAGGACCCATACGCTCTGGAAGTGATCAAGATCATGATCAGGTACGGCGAACCGATTCCGCGACTTGATTTCATGGAGGGGATGGGTTTTCTGAACCAGAGGTCCAGGCCGTTTATCCGCCCCGGGAAGAAGATGATCCGTGAAGCGGTCGAGACCATGCCGGGTGTAGTCCGGAGGTTCGCGCGTTTCGAGCTCATCGTGCCGGTGTTGCATGAGGGACGATGTGTGGCTGTCCTGCTTTTAGGTGAAAAAGAGGACTCGAGCAGGTATTCTACCGAGGAACAGGCCCTTCTTGCTATGCTCGCTTCCCAGATTGCGGCATCGCTTACCCGCATCGATCTTCTCGAACAGGTAGTCGAGAAAAAAGTTATGGAGGAAGAGTTGAATATCGCGAGGACGATACAGCTCAATCTTCTTCCCTCGAAGCCACCCGAACTGGAAGGATACGAGGCGGCTGGTATGAGTGTGTCAAGCAAGCAGGTCGGTGGAGATTACTACGATTTTATCAAAAACAGCAATAATATGGCATTCGCCGTGGCTGATGTGTCGGGCAAGGGAGTGCCCGCGTCGCTGCTGATGGCATCTCTTCAGGCTTCGTTAAGGTCGATGATGGACAGGATGGAAGACCCGGTCTCGGTTGTGGGAAGGCTTAACGATGTGATGTGCGAGCTGACTTCGTCCGACAAGTTCGCCACGATGTTCTACGGCTGCGTGAACATCAAAAAGCATGAGATACATTACTCGAATGCCGGTCATTTCTTTCCAGTCGTACTGCGAGCTGATGGAGAGGTAGAGGAACTCGACTACAGCGGTCTGATACTGGGAGTGGCTCCGGGGTTCGAGTATGAGGGTAGAAAGACCAGGTTGGCACCGGGCGACGCGATAGTGATCACCACTGACGGAGTCACCGAGGCGGAGAACAATAATGGCGAATTGTACGGAGAAGAGAGACTTCACCCATTCCTGGCTACTGTCAGGGAGCAATCGGCTGAACGCATTAAAGACGCTATCGTAGAAGAAGTTAACCGTTTTTCCTACCCCAGGGGAACGAACGACGATCTCACCATTGTGGTCATCAAACGCAAAGAATGATATAATAGTCGGGTACCATGGATGTTTTCCCGGTACATTGGAGACGATATGAAACCGAGAATCCTGTGTATCGATCCCGGCACGAAAAGAACGGGATTTGCTCTGAGCGATGAGCTTGGCATAACCGCGCAGGGACTCGCTACCTTCGAAGACGGCGCGGGAGAGAAATTGATCGAACATATCGCCCGGCTGGTCGAAGAGTATGGCGTGTCGACAATCGTGATCGGCAAACCGATGTCGATGAGTGGAGGCGATATCGAGGGTACGGAGCGGTCCCGCCTGCTTGCAGATAAATTGCGAGCCCGATGCGGGGTGGAAGCGGTTCTGCGGGACGAGCGGATGTCAAGCCTAGAGGTGGAGAGGGTGATGAAGCAGGAGGGCCGGATAAAGAGGGCCGGGGATATCGACAAGCTCGCCGCCGTTCTGATGCTGCAGAGTTACCTCGAGGAAATCGGGGGTTGAAAGGTGTTTCGAAAACAAGATGCATAAGATAACAGTAATCATATCTGTAGCGATCACTCTTCTCGTATTGGCGGGGGTCCATTTCAGTGGGTTGTATTACAGCGACTCGGGCCTGCATGATTCGAGACGTATTTCAATCAAGGTGATGCCTGGCGCCACATTCAACCAGGTCCAGGAAGATCTGGTAGATAAAGGGATAATCACACGGCCGAACGTCTTCCGCTGGGCCGCCTGGCTTACAAGGAGAGAGACAAAGATCCATACAGGAAGATACCTGTTCCGGCAGGGTGAGAGTGTGTCAAGCGTGCTGGGTAAACTGGTATCGGGTGCTGTCGATTATACAAGAGTAATGATCCCTGAAGGGTTAATGGTGACCGAGATAGCATCGGTCCTGCTTCGGGAGCTGGAAGTCGATTCGGCTGCCGTGGTGGAGGCTGCCGGGGATTCCGCTTTTATCGCGAATCTGGGGATTGCGGCTCCGTCGCTGGAGGGATATCTATTTCCCGACACATATATGTTCGAATGGCCCCTGGAACCAAGGGATGCGCTGAAACGAATAGTGCACCGGTTTTACAGGGTGTACGGGGCTTCCGTTGGGGCGTTGCCTGATTCGCTTGATATGACGATGAACGAGATCGTTACCCTCGCCTCGATCATCCAGGCAGAGGCCGTTTACAATTCCGAGATGCCGAGGATTTCAGCCGTATATCATAACAGGTTGAGGGAGAACTGGCGGCTCGAGGCGGACCCGACGGTCGCCTACGCTCTCGGTGGCAGGAAACGCCGTCTCTGGTACAAGGACCTCAAGGTCAAATCTCCATATAATACTTACCGGGTGCGCGGTCTGCCGCCCGGGGCGATATGTAACCCTGGCCGGGCAGCGCTTGCGGCCGCCGCTGCGCCTATGCCGGGAAGCCTGGAGTACTATTTTGTGGCAGATGGCAAGGGCAGGCACAAGTTCAGCAAGACCTACTACGAGCATCTCAAGGCAAAGCATCTGATCAGGTACGGCCCGGTCCCTGCCGAGATGAAGCAGAAGTCGTATTATGAGGCATCGGGGATGGAAGAGAAGGTAGCTGAAAAAAAAGAGGATTCGGGGAACCACCCGGCAGGTGCGGGGGATGGATCTGACTCTGAAGGCGATGGAAGTGGAGAGGATGAGACAGACAGTGACTGAAAACAACGATAGAATTGAAAAACTTGAAACACTCAAGACGGTTCTGGGCGGGTACCAGAAGGCAGCGGTCGCTTTTTCGGGTGGAGTCGACTCGACCTTTCTTCTCGGTGTCGCGCGAGAGGTGCTGGGAGAAAGGGTTATTGCTGTCACGGCAATAGCGTCGTTCATATCGAGTCGCGAAGTCGGGGAGGCCAGGGATTTTGCCGCATCGCTGGGAGTAAGGCATGAGATCATCGAGGTCGATCTCGGAGACATCAGTCTATTCGAAGAAAATCCACCGGACAGATGCTACCACTGTAAGAAGGCACTGTTTTCGAGGATACTGGCGGTAGCCGAGGGGCTCGAATGCGAAGTAGTGATGGACGCGAGCAACACGGACGACACTAAAGACTACAGGCCGGGGATGAAGGCTCTCTACGAGCTCGAGATAAAGAGTCCTTTGCGTGAGGCCGGTTTTGCCAAAAGTGATGTAAGGGCTGTGTCAAAGGAACTGGGATTTCCAGGATATGACAGGCCTGCTGCCGCATGCCTGGCATCGAGGATACCGTTCGGTGAAGATATTACCGAAGCCAAGCTGCAGCGAGTAGAGCTGGCTGAGGCCGTGTTGGCGTCGGAGGGATTCCGGGTGAACAGGGTGCGTGTACACGGTGACCTGGCCCGCATCGAGGTCGCTCCTGAAAAGCTCGATGACCTGGCCGATTACGCGATGCGTGCCAGGATCTCTGAACGATTGCGGGATCTGGGGTTTAGATATATCACGGTCGATATCGAGGGATACCGTATGGGGAGTCTCAACGAATCCCTTGACATATGAGGATTTAGACATATTATTTTGTTATCGCTTTCAGAGGAGCCTCGTGAGGGGCGGAAAGGCAGTATAATGGAGACGATTCGCAGGTTCAGAAAATGGATAATGGTGGCCGGGCTGGTTTCGATAGTGATTGGATATATACTGCTCGGGCAGAATTCCATTTCTCTGGCTCCCGTACTGCTTGTCTTCGGGTACTGCATCCTTGTACCGATAGCGTTAATATAGCTTATCTATGAGTGGGCGATTAGCTCAGCTTGGTTAGAGCACCTGCTTTACACGCAGGGGGTCACTGGTTCGAGTCCAGTATTGCCCACCACTTATACTCA
>JAHOYU010000026.1 GCA_019038625.1 Candidatus Latescibacterota bacterium
GCTTTCGGTCTCGAGTACATATCCTTCACGCGAAGTGACCACTACATTACCAAGAGCTGTAAGGTCGTGTGAGATCTTGTTGTACTCCGCCTTGTCCGCCGTCAACACCGAGGAGATCTCTCCGGTCTCATCGAAGAAACTGATTATCGGCTGGTCGGTGACAAGAAGGTTGCGCGCGTCATAGACACGGGCTACAGGAGCCTCGAGTTTCCACTGGACCACTCCCGAATCGCTTTCCATCGTGACAAAATCGGCGAACTCCTGGTCGGCAAGAACGCCCGTCCCCATCGAGTGTTCCTGACGGCCCGACTCGTCACATGATACCACCAATACTGTCATCATGAATATGACAAGTGGAAATATGAATACTCTCCGCCTCACTGTCCTCCCCGTGCCACTGCCGATCCGATTCCTGTCGCTGCGGCCAAAAAGTGTACCTTCCATTCTGAACAGACCATCAGGCAGTCTTTCCTTCATTCTAAATATAACCGACTTTCTTAAAAAAAGCTCAGATTTCTGACACTTTCCCCATGAAAAACGGTCCACCCGACCGACGACAGGCGGGTACGTCTCGATTTGCTAATAACGTAACGCATTGAACGACAGCATAATAGCTGCTTCCTGAGAAATGCTAGCACAGGCTGTACCCGTAGTCAAGCAACATATATGCCAGTTAGAAGTTCAGCTATGACAACAAGTTTGGAAGAAAAGAACGGAACAGAGGTTTCGGCAAGCAGCAGATCATTTCAGACCCGCCCGGATAATATCGTGTATATGAATCACACCTTCGGGCCGGCCATCAACGTCTGTCACGAACAGAAGCGTGATAGGGCCACCCGGATTCATCTCCATTTCCTCCAGCGCGACGACAGCAAGGATCCCCGCTTTCGTTGTTCTGGGCTCCTTTGTCATCAATTCGATTACGGGTGATTCCAGAGCGCCAGGATCCCTGAGCAGAATACGTTTCAGGTCTCCATCAGTAATGAGTCCCGCGAGACGACCATCGCTGTCAGTCACACCGGTACAACCCAGCCTCTTGTCCACTATCTCGATCAGGGCTTCCCTGAGTGTCGTGCTGACATCGACGACAGGCATATCATCACCACTGTGCATAAGGTCCCCGGTAGTGAGGAGAAGGCGTTTGCCGAGGATCCCGCTCGGATGAAGCTTTGCAAAGTCCTCCCTGCTGAAATCCCGGCTCCTGAAAACCGCCACGGCCAGAGCATCTCCGAGTGCGACCGACACGGTGGTACTCGTCGTGGGGACGATGTCCATCGGGCAGGCCTCCTTCTCCATATCTATGGCCAGCACTACGTTGCTGGCCTTTGCCAGGGCCGACTCGCCACTACCCGTTATCGATATTATCGACACCTTCTTGTCATTGAGGTAGGGAATGAGTGTGGAAAAATCTCCGTCGCCCCCGCTCTTGCTCACGGCAAGGAAGATGTCATCGCCTGAGACCATTCCCAGGTCGCCATGCGCGGCTTCCACCGGGTGCAGAAAAACAGAGGGAGTACCCGTACTGCTCAACGTGGCGGATATCTTTCTCGCCACAATACCCGACTTGCCGATTCCGCAGACTATCACCTTGCCCCGACAGCCGAGGATCAACTCGACGGCCTTAACGAAATCATCGCCTACCGCGTCTCTGAGGAGTTCGAGTCCTTCGATCTCGAGAGAGAGGACTTCCCTGCCGGCCTTCAATATATCGGCTCTGTTATTTTTCATGTCTGATCATCCTGAAAATACTGACAGTCTCTTTCAACAGGGCCGGCAATTCCTCGATGGGCAGCATTACTTCGGCATCACAACTGCAGGAGAGAGGGGAGAAATGAGTCTCAATGAAAAGTCCATCGCATCCCGCCGCGACAGCTGCCCTCGCCAGGGCGCGAGCGTACTGAGGCCTCCCGCCCGACCTGTCTCCAAGCCCGCCGGGAAGCTGAAGAGAATGAGTGGCGTCGAATATCATCGGTACTCCGAGTGGTCGCATCCTCTCAAAAGATGTCATATCGACGACCAGATTATTATATCCGAAAAACGTCCCCCGCTCCGTGACCATCACCCCACCATCACCACTTCCCCGGGCCTTCCCGACAGCATTCGACATTTCTTCCGGGGAAAGGAACTGCCCTTTCTTCAGGTTGACTACCTTTCCTGTTGCCGCGGCACTCGCCACGAGTCTCGTCTGTCTGACCAGGAAAGCGGGGATCTGAAGAATATCGCAGACTTCAGATGCAGGCCCTGTCTCCTCCCTGCAATGAACATCGGTGATCAATGGCACACCGAGCCTTTCGCCGATTATCCTGAGCGTCTCCAGCCCCTTTTCGAGTCCCGGGCCGGTGTAAGAATCGAGGGATGACCTGTTATCCTTGAGATAGCTCGCTTTGAAAACGTAGAAGAACCCGGCCTTTTCCGCTGCTTCAAGACATTTTTCTGCCACCCGCATCGCGTCTTCAGGCGATTCAAGTACGCATGGCCCGGCTATAAGTAATGGAGTCTTGTCCGGATCGAATCTCCTGCCGCCTATTTCAAGGGATCGCATGGCCCCCTCCAGATCAGCTTTCAGTGCCGGCCACGGTTTCGCTCCCGCGGACACCGCCTGATTTCATCATATCCCTGGCGGCAGCCACAAGCCCCCTGAACAGGGGATGAACTCTCATGGGTCTCGATTTGAGTTCTGGATGGAATTGAGCGGCGATAAAGAATGGATGTCCGGGAATCTCGACCACCTCGACGAGCTCACCGTCGGGAGAAAGGCCGGATATAGTGAGTCCGTTCGTCTCGAGCTGCTGACGGTATTCGTTGTTCACTTCCCAGCGGTGTCTGTGTCTCTCGCTGATGTCGGTCTCTCCATACAGGCTGTACGCGAGGGTTTTTTCCGTGAGCCGGCAGGGATAGGCGCCGAGTCTCATGGTGCCACCCATCTTAGAGCGACTCCTCTGCTCCAGCATCAGATCTATCACCGGGTTCGAACAATCTGGATCGAACTCGCTGCTACCCGCTTCGATACCACATACGTTTCTCGCGAATTCTATTACCGCACACTGGAGCCCCAGACAAATACCAAGGAAGGGGATCCCCTTCTCCCTTGCATATCTGACAGCCATTATCTTACCCTCTATGCCCCTGTCCCCGAAACCTCCAGGTACAAGGACCCCATGTACTCCGTCCAGAAGAGCTTCAGCTCCCTGTTTTTCGATATCTTCCACGTTCACCCACCGTATGTTGACCTGAACATCATTGGCTACTCCGGCATGCGTGAACGACTCTATAATACTTTTGTAGGCATCGACTATCTGGGTATATTTTCCGCAGACTGCGATATCAACCGTTCCCTCGACATTGAAAATCTTCCCGACCATCTCTTCCCATTCTCTCAGGTCAGGCTCGGGACAATCCAGATCGAGTAGTTCGACAACGATATCATCCAGCCCCTGCTCGTGAAACTTGAGAGGCACTTCGTAGATCGACTTCGCGTCAACGGCCTCTATTACGGCTCTTTCTTCGACGTTGCAGAAGAGGGCGATCTTTTCTTTTATATCCTCTGCCAGGGAAGTCTCGCTCCTGCAGAGGAGGATCTGCGGCTGAATACCAATCTCGCGAAGCCCTTTGACACTGTGCTGTGTGGGCTTGGTCTTGATCTCCTGTGCGGCCTTTATATAGGGGACAAGCGTCAGATGGATATATATGACGTTTTCCCTGCCAAGGTCCCTTTTCAACTGGCGGATCGCCTCCAGGAACGGCAGCCCCTCGATATCACCCGTCGTGCCACCTACTTCCGTGATCACGACATCGACGTCATGACCGTTTTCAGCAGCCATAAGGATACGGCTCTTGATCTCATCGGTCACGTGGGGAACCACCTGTACGGTTCTTCCCAGGTAACCGCCGGCCCTTTCTCTGTTGATGATCGCCTCGTATACCTGCCCTGTCGTCACGTTGGAACGCTGACTCAGGCTACGGTCGATGAAACGCTCATAGTGCCCCAGATCGAGATCCGTCTCTGCCCCGTCGTCGGTGACGAATACCTCTCCATGCTGGAAAGGGCTCATAGTGCCCGGATCGACGTTGAGATATGGATCGAATTTCTGAAGGACCACATTGAGACCGCGCTGCTTGAGAAGAAGGCCCAGCGATGAAGCCGCTATGCCTTTTCCGAGAGAAGAAACCACCCCACCAGTCACGAATATATATTTAGTCTTCTCGCCCAATCGTCTCCCCACCCGGCTCGGTTCAAGGAATGGAACAATTCCAGCCCACCTTACCTTCTTTTAATCACCTTTTCAACTCTTTTTATATCTCCCGGCCTGTCTACACCCAAACTTTTTTTCCGGCAGGTGACAACACGTATCCCGAAACCGTTTTCCAGGGCTCGGAGCTGCTCCAACCCTTCCCTTTTCTCGAGGGGGCCAGCCGGAAGGGAAGAATATCGAAGAAGAAAAGAACGTCTGAAGATATATACACCTGTATGATGAAGGAACTTTCCCTTACCACCCGGGACAGGACTTCTGGAAAAGTACAGGGCCATCCCGTCTCTGGAAGTCACGACCTTTACGACATCACTGCTCATAAAGGCATCTGCGTCGGTCGATGGGGTAGCCAGCGTTCCCATCACGCATCCCCTGTCCTCCTTCATGGCTGCGATCAATCTCTCGACTCCGCTGATCGGAAGAAGAGGTTCGTCACCCTGTATGTTGAGAACAAGACCGTACCGGCGGGCAGCTGCCACTTCGGCGACACGCGAGGTGCCGCTTCTGTGTGATCTCGAGGTGATGACCGCCTCGTATCCCCCCGAAAGTACGCAATCCAGAATCCGCCTGTCATCTGTAGCAACGACCAATCTGTCGACTCCCCTGATACGCGAAGCCTCGCGGGCGACACGCAGGATCATCGGCACACCACCAATCTCTGCCAGCGGCTTTCCGGGAAATCGGGTCGACCCGTATCTCGCCGGAATGACAGCCATCACTCTCGGTCCAGGCAAATCATCCCTCCACGATCGAGCCGGGCCATTTCCAGCACAATACAAGGAACCGGCCCGGCATACCTTTCACACAAGACTCAATGGGCAGCAGGCTATCGCCTGTACTGCTCCTGTCCTTCCTTATATACATTACCGCCTTCGCAGTCCTGGGCGACTATCAGGGGGAAATCCTTTATCGTCAGTTTTCTTATCGCCTCAGCACCGAGATCATCGTAGGCAACGACTTCTGCCGAAGTCACGCTTCTCGATATCAGTGCCGCTGCACCACCTGTAGCGGCAAAATACACAACTGTATTCTTCTTCATGGAGGCAACGACCTCATCGCTCCTCATTCCCTTGCCGATCATCCCCTTGAGTCCCTTATCCAGAAGCCTCGGAGCATATGGGTCCATCCTGTAGCTGGTCGTCGGACCTGCCGACCCTATCGGCTTGCCTGGAGGAGTGGGCGAGGGTCCTACATAGTAGATCACCTGTCCCTCGACCGGTATCGGGAGTTCCTTCCCCTCGTCGAGAAGGTCGACCAGTCTCTTGTGAGCAGCGTCGCGTGCCGTGTATATCGTTCCACTGAGCAGGACCTTGTCTCCCGCCTTCAGCTTCTTTACATCTTCATCGCCAAGCGGCGTCGTCATCGAATATTCAGCCATCTCGATACCTGCCTCTCACAGTTCGATATATTTATGCCTCGCGGCGTGACAGTTGATGTTCATCGATACGGGGAACGAAGCTATATGCCTCGGAGCCACTTCTATGTGTACGGCCAGTGCCGTCGTCCTGCCGCCAAGCCCCATCGGGCCTATACCGAGATCGTTGACCAGGCCGAGGAGTTCCTTCTCCAGGTCGGCATAGAACGGATCGGAATGGACACTGCCGATCTCTCTCAACAGTGACTTCTTTGCCAGCTGGGCGCAACGCTCGAATGTCCCACCGATGCCGACACCGACAACGATCGGCGGACAGGGATTGCCGCCTGCCGCATTGATATTTTCCACTACGAATTTCTTGATCCCCTCTACACCGTCGGCCGGCTTCATCATGGCGATCCTGCTCATGTTCTCGCTTCCACCACCCTTGGGAACGACCCAGAGCTTCAGCTTGTCGCCGGGGACTATGTTCAGATGGATGACAGCCGGAGTGTTATCGCCGGTATTTCCCCCCCTGATCGGATCGGTGAGAGCTGATTTTCTGAGATATCCGTCGGTATAACCTTTTTTTACGCCTTCATTGATCGCAGTCTCAAAATCACCACCCGTTATATGCAGGTCCTGACCGATCTCGACAAAAACGACTGCAAGCCCGGTGTCCTGACACATCGGTATCTTCTCCGAGCGGGCTATATTCGAATTCTCGAGGATCTGACGGAGAACTTCCTTCCCTGCTGGTGATTCCTCCGCTTCATAGGCTTTCTCGAGAGCTTTCTGGACATCGTCCTCGAGCTCGAAATTCGCCTCCATACAGAGACGCGCGACCTCTTCGGTTATCCTTGCGGCTTCGACCTCTCTCACTTTCTTTCCTCTCGTTGGCGGCTACATCGCCGGTTCAAGCACCACTACCCTTATTGATTCTGGAAGAGCGGAAGGAACTATTTCCAGTTCGCTACCGCCCATGATCTCGACATTATCCATGATTTCTGTGAACCCGTCCACTGAAGCTATCGGAAATCCCAATTTTTCTGTCTTGAAGTGCATCGGAACGACTATTCCGGGTCCGATCAAACGGGTTATTTCAGCAGCCATCCTGGAATCGATCGTAAAAAATCCTCCGACAGGCAACATAATAAGATCGACTCCCTTGAGAGCAGGCATCGATCCGACATCGATCATATGCCCGAGATCTCCCATATGGGCTACCCTCAATCCATCCGCCTCGACGATCGACACGAGATTGGTACCCCTCTCGCTCCCCTCAGTCTCATCGTGATATGTCAGATATGAAGTTATTTTCACGCCATTCAGATCATACTCGCCGGCAGATTCGATCACTATCCCGGCGTCCTCTACAGCCTTCTCCCACCTGTGATCGGGATGGTCGTGACTCACAACGACGATATCCTGCCCCGTTTCGACGGGATCGAAGCGTACTGCCCCGTCGTATGAACCTGGCTCATATGGATCAAAGAGAATCCTGCGGTTGTCAGCCAGAACCAGTTCGAAAGCAGCGTGTCCAAGGTATTTCAGCTTCATCTGGTGAACCTCCCATAAAAAGAGAAGAGCCCGGAAGCTGTTTCTGCTCCAACGGGCTCTGAAATATCAAGCGCATATCGATCACTGCTCTTAGTTCTCGTAGACACTCACTTTTTTCTTCGATTTTCCGAATCTCTCAAACTGTACCTTGCCGTCGATAAGGGCGTACAGCGTGTCGTCTCCACCCTTTGACACGTTTATGCCGGGATGGATCTTCGTTCCACGCTGTCTCACCAGGATCGATCCGGCGGACACGGTCTCCCCTGAGGCACGCTTGGCACCAAGCCTCTGGGCGTGACTATCGCGACCGTTCCTGGAACTTCCAACACCTTTTTTGTGTGCCATATTATCAGCTCCTTCAACCGCCTAGGCGTCGATCCCACGGATCTTCAACATAGTGAATCCCTGGCGGTGGCCGTTCTTTCTGCGGTAGTTCTTTCTCCGCTTCATCTTGAAGACAATTATTTTCTTGTCCCGGCCGTGGCTTACTACTTCGGCCGTTACCTTGATATTATCGAGGGTAGGTTTTCCAACGCGTACATCGTCCCCATTCGAAAAGAGGAGTACATTATCGCACTGTATAACACTTCCGACCTCGGCATCGAGGAGCGGAACCTGGATATTATCCTCAGGTTTTACCGTAAACTGTTTCCCAGCCAGATCAATGACTGCATACACTTATCCTACCTCCTGCAATTCAACAATAGAGTTACATAGATAACAAACGGACGGGGCCAAGTCAAGAGCAAAAGGCACAATATATTATCGGAAATCCTACTCAATACCTCCATCCGAACAGCAGCCGATAATTGTCCAGCGTCACTGATTCGTCGAATGCGGTATTGTCCCCTATAATTGCGTAATCGAACGAAACGATCCATTTCCCGCTGTCCCACCCCAATCCGAACCCGGCTGTCATAGCCTCATCCTTAAGAAACAGGTTGTCCGATGTCCCGAACCTGGCGCTGAACAGCTCCATAATCGAAATCTCGAACCCGAAGGCATCCATATTATCCTTTTCAAGATATTCGTCTTCGCCAGCGTCATCGAACGCCTGGTCATAGCTGATCGAAATGCGCAACACCCGTACTTTCCTGTCGAACTTCCAGCCCAGACGTGATTCCCGGGGCGGGGAGAAGTCGAATCCCCCCCCGATCCGGTAGCGCTCTATAAGATTGCTCGTCCCGCCTCCCGGCAGATCAAACCCGTTTCCGAGATTTACAACGCTGAATCCGATACGCGGACGCAGCCAACGCCCGTCCTCTGTCTCGAATTCAGCAGCTGCGACTATACCAAGGTCGAAGGCCCAGAGAGAAAGTCCGCTGTTTTTATACTCCAGATATTTCACTGCCCCACCCGCGCCGACCTCGAATATCCCCATCTTCCAGGCAGCAGCCAGAGAGCTGGTCAGATAATATTCGTGGATCCCCGGAAAGGACACTGTCGATCCCTCTGGCATGTAAATCGTCCGCTCTCTTATCTCCGGCATGGAAAGCCCCCAGTAAGAAAGAGCCCACCCGAGACGTAATCCTCGCTCCCAGGGAGTATTCTCTCCGAAAGTTTTGCCAGGCTGGTAATAACCGGAGATCCCGATATCATAGATATCGATATCGATCAGATATTCATGAAATGAACTCCCTGCAGTCATCGCATCTGTCCAGGCCAGCGACGCGGGATTGTAATACCCGGTCCCATACCCTGATATTTCCGAGACGCCTACCCCACCCATCCCGATATTCCTCACATTTCGAAGAAAATCGGTATGTATCGATATATGTGTCGTGGTGAAAGGATCTGTCTGGGCGTGGCAGTCACCGGCAGCCATGAACAATCCAGGTAAAAGCACCAGGATGATGATTGCGGCGACTGTAACTGTTGAAATGCTACGCATATTCCTTCTACAGGCCATGGTCATAGAAACTGCTTCTATTTCAACCACAGGAGGCCCGATAGTCGATTTCCCGGGTTGACTAATCGTTCGACCCGTCCCATCCGCCGAGGCGCGCCCAGAGATACCAGGCGGCGTAGGCCTTGAGGTTGCCGTTCAGGTCCATGGTATGAGCCGGTGAGCAGACGTACCATTCCCCTGGATGAGCATCCTGCCATTCCTGTGCCCAGTTGGCATCACGAACCGTGTCACCATTACTGTCATAATCACAATTGTCGGTAGCTCTCTTGTCGGCGTAGAAATTGCCGTCCGGATCGTACGACTCAATATCGGCAAAATCGTAGAGGATCTTGTTGTTATCGATACAGTAGTCGCGGATCTGCTGGTTCCTGACATGTATCGTGTATCCGGGCGGCTGGCCGTCCAGGTGCCCTGTCATATATACGAATGATACATCTGGATAGTCATTCTCAAGACCGGCCATAAGGTCAAGGTAGGTATCAATATAGGCCTCCGAGGCTTCACTCACCTGCCTGCACCATGACCATATGATCACATTGACTTCCGGGTGTAAGTCAAGATAGGCTCTCGTATCCGGTTCCCAGCTGGGATACCCGAGATCGTACGACATCGCCTTATCTCTCAGCTCCAGTGTATTACCGGCCCCATCCAGGC
>JAHOYU010000027.1 GCA_019038625.1 Candidatus Latescibacterota bacterium
CCTTCCGCTTGCCCGATGGTGTGATCTCGATCCCGTCGGAATATACGCTCATTGCACGATGCAGCATTGCAATAGTATCAGCTCCCGCGCGACGTGTTTCCGATACAACGCCACAAACTTCACCCGAAAAACGATCCCAGCTAGACACTTTTTTGCCTCCGTAGTCGTGCTAGACATTATGCCTTTCCCCAATAGCGGCTGACCCCGGTTGACAAGGGGAGTCCTCGTAAGTGTTAGAATGTTCACCGCTAACGAATTCCGTTTTCTATTTCTTCAAGCAGTTCCTTCAATCGAAGCGAAGTCGCTTTTTGTCGAGCAGCAGCCCCGATTGGCTCTTGATAGGGCCTACCTTGTTCCGCAGCTCGTAAAATACTTTGTTCATCAGGCTTAGGGTTGTCTAAGAGCTCGACTAGGCGAACCAATTCCGCCTTATTCTCACGAGAAATCACGTACGGCCCAAGAGCCGACTTAATTCCAACAAATGCCGTTTCCTTGCGAAACAACAGCCAAAGTGCTGTTGCACCATGAAAGTCGTCCAGCTGAGGTTCAGCACCACACACGACACTTGTCTTGCTGCCTTTCTGGGGAAACCACTCAGCAGCTTTCCACTTAATCGTAAGGCTGTCGCCGGGAACGGCGTTACCCGAAAACACTTCTTCCACTAGCAAAATGCTCTCTCGCTCAGGGACCGAACGGTTGTAGGAATTCGGTCCCACAATTCGCCCAATCAACACATAGTCGACCATTCCAATATAGTCCCGAAAACAGTACCGATCTTCGATAGTGAAGGAATTGGCAACTGCCGGTATAACCACAGCGGCAAAGAGCCTCAACAGTACCGAAAGCTTCCTCTGCATGTTCACCCAACCTTGATATCAACTTGGCTTCATCGGCAACCCCACCTAGCGCGGCAACGCCATGGGCGAGGGGTGGGGTGGCAGGTGCAAGCTCTTGTTAGGTTGCGTTTACGCCCAACACCGGGCACATTCTCGACCAACTGTTCCTTCGAGACTATGTCACTTCTTTTTCTTCGGCGGTTTCTGTGCCAATGCGCTTCCTGCCGCAGATTTCGAGGTCTTGCTTGTTCTTCCGTCTCGGAGAGTCTTTGATGCGGAGGATGCGGCCTTAGACGACGTTTGTTTCTTCGGCGCCTTCGTCTGAGAGAGTGCACTTCCGGCCGCTGATTTCGACTTTTTGCCCGTAGACTTGTTAGTCATGGTTTTAGAGGCGCTACTCGCTGCTTTCTTACCGGTTACCTTCTTTTTCGTCATGGGATTTACCTCCGCGATATGAAAACGCAACATAATACAGGACTACTTGGACATTTTCTATTGACGCCACCCGGCGATTAGAAACTTGATCAAGACGTAAAAGCCAGGCACAATTACGATTGTCTTCGCCCAAAATAACACGTTTGTCGGCCAATTAAGCCACAATGGAGCTAGAAATTCAGTTTCCTTGTCGACGTTGCTACGAGTCTCTTTGTACCGATGATAGGTTCCCCAAATGACTGTACCGGCAACATAGTGCAATAAATCGAGCGCCAATGAAATTGCGAATAGAGCCGCGGGAAGATACAGGTCTCCAACTACCTCAAATCCCTTACTTTCTGGCACGCGGAACACCCAAATAATGCCAATTCCTGCGAGTGCTAGCGACCTCACCGCTTCGCTTACTTTTCCGGTGTTATAGTAGTAAGACTCAAGTGCATTTTCGAGTTTCATGCGCCAACCCCAATTCTGTCGGCCACTAACTTTTCTTCTTTGGACCTGTGCTATTTGTTCCTGATTTCCTCTCGCTAGCTGTGGTCGTTTTCCGTGTAGTTACTTTCTTTGTTATCTTCTTCGTCACGGCCTTTTTGCCGCTATTCTTTTTAGCTGCTGCCATACGAGTACTCCATTCTTTGAAGCGGACAGTGCGCCTCACCTATTACGAAGCGAAGACAGTCGTATGTGTCTGGATCCTTGCCCCCGCTTGAACGGCGTCTTCGTGCAGTTCCAACACCTCGAGCCCATACCGCTTCTTGTTGTTGCCCCGTGTATAGAAAGCAGCAACCCATTCGTCTGCCTCAGCCCTTGTTTGAAACCGGAGTTGCTTACCCAGCTCACACAGCCTACTCCGCTTCCCGATAAACAAGCTGGGGCCGAGGCGCTCTGCTATGTGCCTATACGTCTCGGGACAACGGACAACCGCGAGACTGAAGAAAGTCTGCCCTGACATTCGCTCTAACGCTCCTCGTGGTTCGTTTCATTGTGTATCTAACGTTGGCTTCACCTGCAAAGACGTTTGGCGCAGCATCAATACAATGCAGCGCAACCGGTTTCGAATGCAGGAAAAATATATTGGGCGAGGTGGGGATTGTATCATTTGGGAATTTGAAAGTCAATCGTCAGGTCAATTGCTCGATCTAGTTACACGATCTGGCTCACCCTCGCCCTCGACACTGGGCATTGGCGTGGAGCGTCGGCCGAGGGCGCAGACTACGTGGGGAGTGGTGCAGGATGCTGGAGAATGGCTCATTCGCCTTTCACGGTATCGGCGTCAATTCTAAACAAACAATGTTCAACCAAATCGTCGCAGAACTCCTCCCAGACTCCTTTCTCGACTCTCCGTTCAGCATATTGACAGGCCATTGACAAAAAGCACTTGAGCGTGACCTCAAGGCTGGGAACAAGTTTTGCAATCCAAGTCGAGCGGTCCTGTCCATAGGACAGATAGATTGAGTCGCGATAATTCGCCTTACCTCTATACCGAATAGCTTGGTCTATGAAGTTGGTTTGTTTGCCGGACAGTCGTTTGTCGCGAAATTCTTTTGCGATGGACTTCCGGAAATCCGCACATCCAAGTTTATTGAAATCGTTACTCGCCTTGATTATTTCTTCGTGTTTCTCCCTGGATCGATTCGCGGTTCCCTTCAAATATGAGATCGCCCCACCAAATGAAGTGACATCATCTTCGGGAAAGTTGTTTAAGCTAAACTCGTTTCCATTCTTTAGCATATCTATTTCTGACTCATAACCTTTTTTCACGAGCGTGGTGGTGGAATAGCAAAACGGCTCAACGACTGCTCCCCGATTTACCAATTGGTTGCCCCAAGCTCGTGCCGTTTTCGCATGGCTTTCCTGGCGCTCTCCTTGGGCAGCAGCAATCATGGCACTGGCAGAATGATATACACCATAATACCATGCTATTGTTGCTGAGCGGACCAAGTCAATGTAGCAGTTGGGATTTTCACGAATTCTTGTAAGTGCCGACAAATTGTGCAGAGCCATCAATACCGCATCAAAGACCAGATTATCTGCTGATGGGTTTACCGGCCGCCTATTCTGTTTCAAATAGAAACTCTTCAGTGCATGAGTTTCAAATTGTCCCTTGTCACACAAGTGACTAAGCGCGATCGGCCAGCGTATCGAATTTCGCAGTGCGTACTCTGGATGCCAATCTTTTCGCTCAGCCTTAAACCTCTGATAAAGCCAATGCGACATACAGTGTCTCCCCTATCAATGCGGACCCAGGGTGTCCAATATGCTCGGTCACCCCATTCCCAGTCTTTCCAGAATGATCTGTTGCAGAACTTGCTTGGCGATCTCAAAAGTGAAGCCGCCAGCTCTCGCCATTCTCTCTCTCGCTTTTTCCCAGTTGCCGTCATCTCTGGCCGAGTCTAGAAACTCGTGGCCGCTCCAGGTGAGCCTGACTAAGTTCAAGTTCTGCGGATTGCGACCGTCTCGCTGTTGTCCATATATGAGCGATGCGTCCAATAGGATGAGAAGGTGTCCCTGAATTTCGCGTAGTGAGCGGTCGTCGATGCTGATTGAATTACCATTTCTGACCAGGCCATCACCGTCGTTCTCTTCTATGTAGGTAAGCAGCATCCTGACTAGGTCCATGTCGCGCTTCATCAATTCTCCCTTCGTCCTGGCCGGGGGACACGGCGTGTCCTGAGCGGGACCCGGCCGGTTTATCTTCGAGGGCCCGCTATCCGCCGCTTCTTCTCGCCGGCCTGGTCGGTGGCGGCGGCGGTGGCCAGGGCCGTTCAGGGCTGATTTTGCGTTCTTCAGTTAGCGGACCTCGGCCTGGCACCGGTCGCGGTGGGGTCGGCCGGGGCAGTTCCGGCCGCGGCGGAGTCGGCTGCGGTGTATTCGGATTTCTTCGGTCAGTCATGCTTCGTCCTTTCAATCTTGGGCTCTAGAACCCACGCGATTTTCGAAGCTCGTCTTCGCACTGTCGCGCAATTGATTTGTTTTTGCCGAGCGAATCCTCGAGTTCGACTAAATGCACTTCCTTCTCTGAAATTCTTTCGTAGCTGGCTCTGGCCTCATTCGCTGGCAGCTCATCAACGTGCGACCACAGTAGTTCGTAGTCCCTTTTCACCGCGAACCAACCGACAGAAGCTGCACGTGCTTTTTTCAGTGAATCTGCTGGATTCACGATCGGCAGAGCCAATGAAACCACTGCGGCAAAGCCGCTTACACTTTTCCATATCCAGTCGAACCCTTGCGCCCCCCATAACGCCCAGCCAGAAACAACAGTGGAACTGGCGAATGCCATGAATATTTTCGCCCACCGATCTTGTGCCTGAAATCTCCGGCCAAGACGCGAAAAATACCGGTAGTTTAGATCAGCACTGAGCAACGACTCCCAAATCAGTGCACGAATTTTCGAATTATCGCCCATGCTGACTCCTTGGTTCAGCCCTCTTGCAGACGGCCGTATCGATCATACATCAGTGGGAAGAGTTCTTCAAAGCGATCTGCCTCGAACAGGGGCAAGTGCTGCTACCATCTTCATCATTTCTCCTCGACGGAGGTGGATGACCCCAACGGGGCGCAAACGGTTTTGAATGGTGGAAAAAATATATTGGGCGAAGTGGATGGAGGATATCATTTAGGAGGTTGAGTGTCAATCGACGGTTCGAAGCGGGATCCAGCTAAACGACCTGACTCACCCTCGCTCTCGACACCTGGCAGGGCGGAATCACTTAGAGGGAAAAACGATCAGATTGGCTGGCTGTCGTCATGCAGTGCTTTCTTGAAGAACCATGAAATCATCCGCAGGTTTTCCCACTGCTCGGGCTGCTCTTCCCAGAACGTATACTCTGCCGAGTTGAATCCACGCGTGATCTTGATGGCAACGGTGGTGCCATCTAGGCCCATGGCGAATGGCGGGCAAAGGGGAACCGGTGCCAGTTCCAATTGAGCGATCAGTTCCTGGGCCTTCGTGGGGTCCACTCGCCACTCCTCGGTTTCCGGGATGTCGTCCGACCGGTAGCAGCGAAACTGGGTGTTGTCCCGGCGAGCTATGAATACCGTTTCCCCATTCTCATCGATTTCCTCGGTGCAGGAGAAATGCTTGATCCCGTCGAATGCGTCGCAGATGGTCATCTCGACTATGAAGGTCTTGCTCATTTAGCACCGTCCTGGCTAGTCGAAGAGCTGGCTGATTCTTGCCCGAGAAACACAACACATCCTGGCGACCTCGGCAAGAGAATCTGCTTGGCCGGTATCGATCA
Organism: Candidatus Latescibacterota bacterium; assembly: GCA_019038625.1. NCBI lineage: Bacteria > Pseudomonadati > Candidatus Latescibacterota > Candidatus Latescibacterota bacterium. Next base: position 5,510 of record JAHOYU010000027.1, read on the forward strand.
ACTCGTCGATGTGCTGGCTCATCGCAATGTACCACAACTTCCGTTCGGCCCGGGAATACGGGGGATCCCGGCGTGTGATTTTTGCTGTCCGCTTCCGCTGAACAGGACTACCCTTCCAATCGACTTCTAATTCGACTCTCATACCATTCCCTCCTTCGCAACTTCACCTGTGCCTACCCAAAACTCGATCGCTCAAGAAATTGCACAACAAGCAGGTTGAT
>JAHOYU010000028.1 GCA_019038625.1 Candidatus Latescibacterota bacterium
GACCTTGACTGTATAGGTGCCTGCAGGCACTCCGGTGATCAGAAACGAACCGTCTGTCAGTGTCATACCGCCCATCTTGGTGCCGACCAGAACGACGTTCGCGTACGGAAGAGCTTCACCGGTCTCGGCGACAGTCACCTTACCGGCCACCCTTCCGCTCTGTGCATAGGCGTTCGTGCTGCTCAGTGACAGGATAAGAACTGGCAGCAGTAACATAAACACAATGCCCGAGCGGATTTTCATCTTAAATCTCCTTGCCTGGTCCGAAAATATAGCGTACACCACAACCCACCAAACCGGACCCAACCATCGGTCGGCCGGCGGGATATCGGGTGCAAGGTTTCTGATACTCTCCTTTATTCCTCATGGATAATATAATTGTCCCCGCATTTACTGTCAAACAATTTGCCCCGGTCATGGAAAAAAGCTCCGGGTACCTCAGGGAAGCATTCCCGGATGGTTCTTCTCCATGCACCACCTCCGAAGCATATTTGAAATTAATAAAAATGTCCGTTGCGGGTGCAGCCCTGCTGCGACAATCGCGGGATTCCGAGATAAGACCCATAGTCGCACTCCTTTACCCGTAGCCGAAAAGATACAAGGGTACTGAAATCTCTGGTGGGGTAAAGAGACCAGGTGGGGTCTCAAAAAAGCAACCTGCAGAACGAGGTCCAAGGTAAATATACTCAGCATTCCGAAAAATGTCAAGACGGTTATCTGTCTGTCTCTGACCTGTTACTTCAACTCTTCGAAAAAAAATGCCTGCATCAGTGATGCCTACGCGCCCGATTCCCGGGCCTGGACCATATCCTTGATCTTCATCAAACGTGTCTGGGTGCTTCTCTCGGCTTCGCTGAGCTTGCTTTCGATGCTTCTGATAGATAGTTCGAGATCTGGGATGAGTACATATTCGAGAGCGTTCACCCTTCTGCGGGTCTTCTCCAGTTCCTCGGCCATCTTGAAGAGAGCGTTCTCCTTCCCGGCAAGTTTCATGAGGTCGGGAAAATGAACGAAAAGTTTTTCAAAAGCCAGATCGAGTTCTGAAGAAGTATTTTCCAGCTTGTATGAAGGATCACCCTCCGGGATAGTAAAAGAGAACTCCGGGATCTCGATACTCATCTCGTGCTTTCGCTCGATCTCCAGTTTCCCGGACTTTACCGTCAGCCCCAGGACATCTTCCATCGCCTGTTTTCCGGTGACGGACCGGCCGGCCAGATAATGCATATTGATATCGAGAAACTCCCTCTCCACATCACGGCGGAGCCCGGTTGTCTCACGGACAAGGCTGAAAAAATTCTGCATAAGCTTCTCCTGCTTGTTCTTGAGAAGCTTGTGTCCCCGGAGCGCCAGCTCGAGGCGGCGCTTGAGGCGCAGAAGCATCATCCTGTTGGGGTTGATCTTCTTATTCAATCCTTGTCCTCCGTATTCCCCGCGGACGCGGCCGGGGCGTCTTTCTTCGGGAGATACTTGTCGATCAGATCGTCACTGATCCGCTTTAACTCCGGTCTGGGAATCCCGCTGAGAAGATCCCAGCCTACCCCCAGGGTCTCTTCGATAGTCCTGTTCTCATCGAGTGCCTGGCTAACGAACCTGTCCTCGAATTTTTCGCCGAAGGCCATGTATGACCTGTCGGTATCTGTGAGTGCCGCTTCACCGAGCACGACGGCGAGCTCCTCGACTTCCTTGCTCCTGGCATATGAGGAAAACAACTGGTTGGCCACCTGCCCATGGTCGACCCTTGTACGGCCCTCCCCGACCCCCTTGTCCCTGAGTCTGGAAAGACTCGGCAGAACATCGATCGGCGGATATATACCCTTCCTGTGAAGGGACCGGTCAAGGATGATCTGTCCCTCAGTAATATACCCTGTAAGATCCGGGATCGGATGAGTCTTGTCGTCGTCGGGCATCGAAAGCACCGGGATCTGGGTAATGGACCCCTCGCGCACCTCGCCTTCCTTATCACCTTTCAGCAGGCCGGCTCGCTCATATATGGTCGAAAGGTCCGTGTAGAGATAACCGGGATATCCACGACGCCCGGGGATCTCCTTCCTTGCAACAGAGATCTCACGAAGCGCTTCGCAGTAGTTCGTCATATCGGTCATTATCACAAGGACGTGCATCCCACGTTCAAACGCGAGGTACTCGGCGGCTGTCAGCGCAGCTCTCGGAGTCGCGATGCGTTCGATCGTCGGATCGTTGGCCAGGTTGATAAAGAGGACTACCCGCTCCATCGCGCCAGTCTCCTGGAAATCGTGGATGAAGTAGTTCGCCTCCTCGAACGTGATACCCATTGCGGCGAATACGATCGCGAAAGGAGATTCGCTACGTGGAACAGATGCCTGCCTGGCGATCTGCGCGGCGAGTTCCGAATGCGGAAGCCCGAACCCTGAGAAGATCGGTAGCTTCTGCCCGCGGACAAGCGTGTTCAATCCATCGATAGCTGAGACCCCGGTCTGGATGAACTCCTGGGGATATATCCTGGCGTAGGGATTGATCGGGTTGCCGTTGATGTCGAGCATCTTCTCGGGGATGATGGCGGGGCCGTCATCTATCGGGCTTCCCAGACCATTGAATATCCTTCCGAGGATGTCGGGTGAGACGGCCAGTTCGAGTCCCTTTCCCAGAAAGCGTACTTTCGTCTTCGACACGTCGATTCCCCTGGTCCCCTCAAAGACCTGGACCAGTACCCGGTCACGATTGATCTCGAGCACCTTTCCCCGCCTCTGCTCACCATTGGGAAGCTCCACCTCGACGAGTTCCTCGTAGGTAGCATGATCGACTCCGGTAAGCACTACAAGCGGGCCTGTTATCTCTCCGATCGTGTTATATTCGGTAACCATCCGGATCCCTTCTTTCCTATGCCTCGACGTTCCTGGCCTCGACCGAACTCTCGGCCGTCTGTGTCTTGATATCTTCGAGGATCACGTCAAACTGACCGAGATCATCTTCCTTTATATGGCTCATCCTGGCGAGTTTCTCCCTCACCGGAAGATCAAGAAGTCTCCTCAGGGGCACCTTCTTTTCGAGTGCCTTCTCACAGGCACGGTGAAGTTCGATTATCACCTGGAACATCCTGAACTGTTTTTCCAGCCTTGTATATGCGTCGTCGGGATCGAAGGCCGACTGGTGAAGGAAATCCTCCCTGATATGTTTGGAAGTCTCCAGGACTATCCTGTCATTGTCGGAGAGCGAATCGAGTCCTACCAGCCTGACCAGTTCTTCGAGCTCTCCCTCTTTCTGGAGAAGTCCCATCGCCGTCACCCTCAACTGCTGCCACTGTTCCGACACTTCGTTTCTCATGTAGTCGGCGACGTTGTCGTGATAGAGCGAATAACTTGTCAGCCATCCGATGGCGGGAAAATGTCTCTTGAACGCCAGCGTGTCTTCGAGAGCCCAGAACACCTTCACTACCTTGAGAGTAGCCTGGACTACCGGGTCGGAAAGGTCTCCACCGGGGGGCGAGACCGCGCCGATCACCGAAAGCGTACCGGTACGCTCGTCGCTGCCCAGACATATCGTCCTGCCCGCTCTTTCATAGAAGTCCGCGATCCTCGAAGGCAGATAGGCGGGGTAGCCTTCCTCGCCGGGCATCTCCTCGAGCCGCCCGGACATCTCTCTCATCGCTTCGGCCCATCTCGAAGTCGAGTCGGCCAGCACAGCGACATCGTGCCCCATATCCCTGAAGTACTCGGCGATCGTGATCCCGGTGTAGACCGAGGCCTCTCTCGCCGCAACAGGCATGTTCGATGTGTTGGCGATCAACACGGTACGCTCCATCAGGGGCCTGTTGGTAGCGGGATCTATCAGCTCGGGGAATTCCTGAAGAACATCGGTCATCTCGTTCCCACGCTCACCACATCCCACATAGATGATGATATTGGCATCAGACCACTTGGCCAGCTGATGCTGGACGACAGTCTTGCCGGCGCCGAATGGGCCGGGGACCGTTGCTGTTCCACCCTTCGCTATCGGAAAGAGGGTGTCGATGACCCTCTGCCCTGTCACGAGCGGTCTGTCGGGAACGAGTTTGCGGGCGATCGGCCTCGGGATCCTCACGGGCCACTTGTGGTACATCCTGACATCCTGGACCTCGCCATCGGCCTCTATCTGCGCGATCACATCCTCGACGACATACGTGCCGGCCTTCGGAGCCTTGACGAGCTTTCCGGCCTTAAGTGTAGGCGGCACCATTATCAGGTGGTCCGTCAGTTCAGTCTCCCTGACCTTGCCGAGAAGGTCGCCCACCACGACATCCTGACCTTCCTTTATCTCCTCGTTGGGAGTGAACTCGAATTTCCTTTTTCTGTCGAGTCCGGGGACATTGATCCCCCTCGTTATATACGAACCAGCCTGCTTATAGATCTCATTCAGTGGCCTCTGGATGCCGTCGTAGATCGATGTGAGAAGACCGGGTCCCAGCTCTATACTGAGCGACTGCCCCGTCCCCACCACTTTCTCACCAGGGCCGAGGCCCGAAGTATCCTCGTACACCTGGATGAAGGCCTGGTCTCCGTGAAGCTCGATTATCTCTCCAATAAGCTCCCTGTCGCTGACCTTGACGACTTCGAACATCCTGGCTTCATCCATACCCTCGGCCACGATGAGTGGTCCTGATACCTTTATTATCCTTCCAGCACCCATATCCTTTTTTCTCCTTCTGGCCTGTCTATTTCTCAGTCCTTATCGTCGGCGCCCGAAATATCCTGCCCGACCGCCTTGATCACCGCGTCGCGCAGTTCCGCGAATGCTACTCCCTCGGGCTGCGGTTTTCCGTCTACCCACTTCGCCCCATGTATATCCGGGATCACGCTAATAACGGGAAATGTCCTCTGCGACCTCTTCTGTATTATTTCCCTGTATCTGTGAAAGACCTCCTCGGTGACGAGGATGATCCTGAATTCCTTCTGCAGGACCTCTCTGTATTTTTCGTCGGTCAGTTCCCCACCCTCGGTCTCATATACCTCACAGCCGAGGATCCGGAAATATTCCACCGAATCACAATTTCCGATTACTGCAATATTCCTGGCCATCCAGGTTCTCCCTGCCCTTTTCAGGCTGTCATCGCCTCTGTCTTTTCCAGCAACAGTTCCTCGGGCAACATGTTCAGCTTGCCCACCAGGAGGAGCCTGAGCAACCGCTCGTTCCTCTCGCGAAGCTGGAAGTGATATATAACGGGACCGATATCAAAGAAACGGTACCTGCTGTCTCCTAGGCGTTCGAGCATCTCCCTGTCGATCAGCACGTCGACCATCCACACGGTAGTCGTCAGACCGAGTCCCGCTGTTATGAGTCCCCTGTATTCCGTTGTCGTCAGATATGTGTACAATTCGTCCTCAGGCTCCCTGAACAGGGTCCTGAGTGTCTGGATATCGATACTGCCGCCAGATATCCATAGTGTATCTATCGCATCTTTCCTCAGGTCGATCCTTTTTAATCTGATAAATGTCCTGATATTGGCGAGGTCTATCCGGAAAGTGACATACATCCGTGCCGCTTTGCCGGGAGCCGTCTCCACAAGATACGCGAACTTCTCCGCCTCGCCCCTGCTCTCGACAGCCTGGGCGCCTCCCTCTTCTGATGCCTCCAGAAGTTTTTCGAGACAATTCTTCAGATGGTCGGGAAGATCGATCGCAGAACCGCCGCTCGCACCTTTTTCGATCACTTCATGAGAGACAAGGCCGAAGGGGTTATAGGCGGCATCGGCTCCGAGCGCCGCGGCCTTCACACCATGTGTGAGGTTGTCAAAATCAAACCCGGCCCTGAAGAAGCTCTCCACCCTGTCATCATTCAGAAGACTTGATAGAAGCTCCAGAAAAACAGTTTTCTCAGACTCTATTCCATCTTCGAACCGGTAGAGAGAATCCACCGGATCGAATCCCCGATAGAATTCTTTCACCGACACGAGCACGGAATCGACAGGTGCTCTCGCTATGCGCTGAAACCATGCTGCATCAGGCATCGAGGCCTCAAGTGCCCTGAGCCTCGCATTGATATATGTGTAGTCCTGCGCCAAAAGGCGTCCTCCTGAGTTATCCTTCGAAAAGCGTCGCTGCTATTCGCGGCTCGATCTTTTCCCGGAGCTGTTCGAACACGACGGCCAGTGACAGGTCAACGGCCCGCCTGCCTTCCCTCAACACTACCCCCCAGGCAAAATCACCCTTGTCGTCTGACAGCTCGAAACTACCTTCTCCTCTGAAACCGTCGCGGAGTTCACGCATGAACCCGTCGTCGAAAATGCCGACCTGTGAAGGAGCGACAACTATCTCTTCCTTACCCGACACGGCGCTTCCAAGGATCATGTTTTTCAGGATCTCTCTGCTTTCTTCCGGGGAAAGGGCTCCGATCTTCTTCTTCGCCTCGGCATAGACCGAATCGAGGATCTCCCGCTTCCGAGCGAGGATAGATTTTCTCAACTCAAGCTGTTCGCTTACGATGAGATGTTTCTCTTCCTCACCAGCCTTCTTTTCGGCATAGGCTTTCAGTTCTTCATCGAGGCGTGACGCCCGACCGGCAAATTCTTTTCTGACAGCGGCGCCTTCCTCACCTGCCCTGGCAAGGAGTTCTCCGGCTGCCACTTCAGCTTCCGTGTTTATTCTATCGAATATCTTTTCAATAGGCATTATCAGTCATCCTCCCGCCACCGTGGCGGCTCTGTCAACCAAGCGATATCTTCTGGAGCAGCAGGATCGTGCCCAGAAGCCCGAGTACGGCATAAGTCTCGACGATAACCGCGAAAACCATTCCCTTCCCGACTTCGCCGGGACGTTTCGCTACGAGACTGCACGCGGCAGAACAGACCTTACCCTGGTAGAGTCCCGACACCAGCCCCGTGATCGCCACCGGCAGCGCGGCGCCCAGCATAGCCAGGCCCGTTCCGACCGATATCGAACCGAGCTGGTCGACGGCCGGCAGCTTATTGATGATCATGAAGAGGGCAACGAGCCCATAGATACCCTGCGTGCCCGGAAGTGCCTGCAGGACCAGGAGGCTTCCGAATTTTCCGGGATCCTCGCTGACTACTCCGTTGGCCGCCTGACCCGCTACTCCCGTTCCGAGAGCGGAACCCGCACCAGCCAGGGCCGCCGCGAGTGCGGCTCCCAGGATTACAAGCATAAAGCCCAACATACTACTCTCCTTCCACGATACCTATGATCCATCGTCTGTTTTTTTAAGGATCGAATACTGCCTCTCACTTTTGAAAGGCTTGAACTCCCGTCCTCCCCCTGAAAAGAACTTTGAGAAGAACTCCAGATACTGAAGCCTGCCCGCATGTACGAACGCTCCGAGGGTGTTGACGGCAAGATTGAACGCATGGCCACCTATAAGGATGATGACCATAACGATGTAACCTGTGTAAAAAGGCATTCCCTTGACCATGGCTGCGATATCGTTTACCGCGATCGCGATGGCGCTTGTCGCCAGCCCGAGTGCAAGAAGCCTCGCGTAAGACAGGACGTCCCCAAAATATCCGATGACGTCGTAGAATTTTACCAGCCCGGTAAGTATTTTCTTTATGAACGATTTCTGATGCCTTCCTCCGGTGAGAAAGACTATGGCGGCTATGCCCAGTGCAGACCATTTGGCAATATTCAATATCCAGGACGGAACGCTTCCCCCCAGTATCCCCGCATAGCCGAGAGGCGCCAGCATGATCAGGAAGACTATCCATACCAGGTCGTCCAGGATCGCATCGAGAATGAGTCCGGCCTTGAACCTTGCCACCATCCTGATACCCATACCGAAGATCATGTGGACCAGTCCCATGATGAACGAGATATTGAGCATCTTCATCGGCTCCCTCAAAGGATCGATGAAGATGAACTGCCGTAACCACATGGGAAGATTATCGACTTTGATACCGAACATCCCACCAGCGATTATTCCGACGGCGGCCGTGACTATTCCACCCATGAAAAGGACCCTCATCAACAGTCCGACGCCACCCGCCGGTTTGAACCTGATGAGGATCAGGCCAGTCAGCAGGGCCAGTGTCAGGCCATACCCCGCATCGGTCAGGCACATCGCGAAAAAGAGCACAAAGAAAGGAGCCAGCAGCGGAGTCGGATCGAACTCCCGGTACACCGGCCTGCCGTACAATGTTGAAACAAATTCGTAAGGCCTCATTCCCGCGTTATTATCCAGGTGGATGGGAGGTTCCTCTTCGGGAAGCGGATCCCTGAAAGAGACTTCGACCTCTTCGAAACGAGACGACAGGCCTTTCTCCAGATTCTTCCTGTCTACCGCCCTCACCCAGCCTTCTACGATGAAGGTGCTTTCAGTCCTGTACAGATTCGACTCGACACGCCTCAGTCCCGCCTCTTCAGTGTAATGATCGATAAGAATACAAAGCCTGTCATATCCCTTCGCCAGTTCGTGAGCCCTGGCCTCCGCACTCTCGATCCTGTCCCCGAATTCTTTCCATTTACCTTCCTCGGATCTGATGATCTCCGAGGGGGTCCCTTCCAGATGTCCCCAGGAATGGTGATGAGCGCCGAGTTCCTTCATTGCCTCGAGAAGGGGGGGGATCTCTTCCTTCGATACGATTGCGGTCAGGTATATATTCCCGTCCATTCTCCTGTACTCGGTCAATTCGGAATACTGGAATTTCTCCCTGATCTCATCCAGACGCCCGCCCGAATTTTTTTCCTCCATTTTCCAGAGCTGCATCACATAACCGTCTGTCGAGAACCTGTCGAAAGGAACGTCCAGCCCCTTCCAGTACTGAAGCATCGAAACCGTCTCCCTGCTTCTGTCGAGTGCCTCCTTCATGGAACGCATCTCCAGCTGAAGAGCTGAACATTCCGAACTGATCTCTTCCACAGGAGATTCGGCCTCAAGAGACTCGGCCTCACCGGCTGAGACCACCAGCGGCCCCGCAGAAAGTTTTTCAAAGAAAGATGGCTTGTGCGCGTATGGCTCAAGGAACTCGAGTGTGGATACGGCAAGTTCCAGTCTCGACTCGAGTCCCCTGAGGGCATCTTCGTCCAGCTGGATAGTATTATCCTCTATCGTGACATCGGTGACCTCAATGACACCCGACTCGCGAAGAAATCTTTTTATATCATCCCTGATGGCTGAATGACCCAGAAGCTGCATCTTCAGCATTCGGCTTATGCCCAAGCTGAACTCCTCCCGCTCTCAAAGGACATCCGAGTCCCTACAATCCTTTGTGGAACTCCTCTATAATCATATCGACGACTTCCCGGCGTTTCCCTTCAGCGCCTTTTCCCAAACTGTCGATGGTCTCGACATTGGATGCTCTGAGTTCACCGATTTTTTTCTGTGCATTTTCTCTGGCACTCGCGATCATCGTGCGCTTCAGTTCGTTTCCCTCTATCCTGGTATCTTCGAGAAGCTTTTCGCCCTCTTCCTTGGCCTGATCCACGATTCGGGATGCTTCGGATCCGGCCTCGGCAATCCGCTTTTTTGCATCCCCTTCTCTTTCCCTTATCGAATCGAGGTGCTCTTTGACCATCATCAACTCCCTGCTGAATCAGCTGGCCGCGGACCTTCCCACAACCACATTATTATTTTCAGACTCCGCATAATACTATAAATAGCATTTCGTCCCAAGTAAAAGATTCTTGAGACAATAATCAGTGACTCACGACCAGACTTATATTCAGATCTCCCTGTACCTGAAGCAGGTTGTAAGGTGATCATTCACCATCCCGGCCGCCTGCATGAACGCATAGCAGATCACAGGGCCGACAAACTTGAACCCGCGTTTCTTCATGTCTTTGCTCATGGCCCTGGACTCATCGCTTTCGGCGGGGATATCTTTTTCCATCTTCCAGGCGTTCTTTAATGTCCTTCCATCTGTAAACTGCCAGATGTACCGGTCGAAGCTGCCGAATTCTTCCTGTACGAGGAGCATAGACCTTGCGTTATGGACTGCCGAACCCACCTTCTGCCTGTTCCTGATTATCCCCTCATCGGTAAGAAGGGCCTCGATCTTCTTTTCAGTGTATTTCGCTACTTTGACAGGATCGAACCCGTCGAAAGCCTTCCTGTACCCCTCTCTTCTCTTCAACACGGTCAGCCAGCTCAATCCTGCCTGAGCGGCGTCCAGGACCAGGAATTCGAACAATTTTATATCATCATGCTGGGGGACCCCCCACTCGGAATCATGATATTCGGTCAAAAGGGGATGGGTCTCCGCCCAGTCGCATCGCTTCTTCATACTTTGCGGTCCTTTCATCTTTCCTGCCTTGTCCAGGGTCTCCTTTACCGGGCACTGTTTTCACAGGCCTGTGTCAAGGACCGAAAAAGGATATCATCTGAATAAATTGAAGACAAGAAGCTAATGAGACAGATTCCCATCAGGCACCAGTGATCGAGCTGGCTTCGGTCGCCCAGTCGAGTGCCTCCAGATATGCATCGTTGAGTTTTTCCGCCTTAAAGGAACTATCCTCGAAGTTCTCCCAGTTCCAGTGCTCATAATCCAGCACATACTCGAGTGTTTCCCCGAGGACACCTTCATTGTCCAGGATCGCGGCCTTAACGTTGTGCCCCAGAGGAAGGAGCTCCAGGATGTCTTTCATCGGTCTTTTGAGCATCGCCTCCAGGACCGAGAACAGGCCGACCATGAATCCGGTCCCTCCCAGTTCCACATCGATCGACCGGGTCAGGGTCTCGCACATCTTTCCCCTTACCATCGCTATCCTGATAAGCTCTTCGGGATGTCCCTCCATCCTCGAAAGCAGGAGAATGCTGAGCCAGGACCTGATCTTTTCAATACCGAGCATGATGAGCGCTTCCTGGATCGAATCGATCTCCCTCGGAAGGGTATAATATGCGGAGTTGATCAACCTGAGCAGCATATAGCTAAGCGATACGTCCTGCTTCACTATCTCTCCGATCTCTTCAAAATTCACATTCTTACCCTGCAGCCGGGCAAGCAGTCTCATGACCATGAGGGTAGACGCCGGCATAGACTGGCCTGTGATTATCTTCGGCTTCTCGAGAAAGAAACCCTGATAGTAGTCGAATCCATGTTTAGCACAGTATTCGTACTCCTCCATCGTCTCGATCTTCTCGGCGAGGATCTTGACTCCATGCGACCTGAGTTTTCGGACGCATCCGGTAAGTTCTGCCGCCCTGATCTGCCGCAGATCGACTTTTGCCACCCAGGCAATATCGAGAAGAGGTTCTTTCCCGTCAGGATCGACGATGTCGTCCAGGGCTATCTTGAATCCCTGGTCGCGAAGATCACGCACAGACTCGATTACCTGGTCATCGACCTCGATGTCTTCCAGTACCTCGATCACGACCTTGGCAGGGGGAAGAGGAATGGGATGCTCGCCTGTCAGAAACCCCCTTGGAAAATTTATAAACGCGAGTTTTCTGCCGACCAGGTTCTCCAGGCCTATATCCACGAAGGTATTCATGATCACATTCGACACGGCACTTTCACCATCGGAGAACTGCGCAGTCTGGGCGTCTCCCCTGTGCCTGTAGAGGAGTTCATACCCGATCACCTTGAGTTTCCTGTTATAAATTGGTTGTCTGCCCACGAAGACGTCCGACACTATCGCCTCCCCGAAAACCGGCTTCATACAGACCGGGATCAGATCCGGCCTGATGCTGTTGAGATTCGAACTGCCGCTACTGAGATCAGAGCTGCCTCATCCAGGATCAGGAATGACACAGCGCGGCCCTTCTCTTGACTTATCCTCGGCATTTACAGAAAATAATTGAGGTTAAAAGGCAGATCGCTGTCATGATCAAGTTCGCTTCTTCATCACATGTCGACCTTTTCAATTTACTCTGTCAGACTTTGTGTGAATCGAATTCACTCGTGGAGCCAGCAGCTGACCGACCTTTTACCGTCGATCTTTTTCAGTGAGGGGATATCCTTCCGGCACCTTGGCATTGCATCAGGGCACCTCGTATGGAATGCGCAGCCCGGCGGGACATCGAGCGGACTGGGAACATCACCACGGATGAAGGCCTTCATCTTCCCGCTCACGGGAACCGGTTTCGGGATCGAATCGAGAAGTCCTCGTGTGTAAGGATGAAGCGGCTCCCTGAAGATATCTGCCGAATCAGCCTCTTCCACGATCCTGCCGAGATACATGACGGCCACCCTGTCACTGACATGTTTGACGACTCCAAGGTCGTGGGCGACGAACAGGTATGTCAGGCCCATACTTTCCTGAAGGTCTTTCATGAGATTGATGATCTGCGCCTGAACCGACACGTCGAGGGCCGAGACCGGTTCGTCGGCAATGATTATATCGGGCTGTACTGCCAGCGCCCTGGCAATACCGATCCGCTGTCTCTGCCCGCCGGAGAATTCGTGTGGATACCTGCCTGACACCGACGGCTGGAGGCCGACCCGGGACAGCAGTTCCCTGACCTTCTCATCCACTTCCCTTCCTCTGGCCAGGCCATGGATCCTGATCCCCTCTCCGATCGTGGAACCCACGCTGAGCCGGGGATTGAGTGAGGAATAAGGATCCTGGAAAATCATCTGTATCCTGCGTCTGGCCTTTCTGAGTTCCCTGCCCCTGAGAGCCAGAAAATCGATACCATCGATCTCTATCGTACCCGACTCAGGTTCTTCCAGTCTGATAAGTACACGTGATAAGGTTGTCTTGCCACAGCCCGACTCTCCGACCAGCCCAAGTGTCGTTCCCCGTTCCAGCCTGATATCGACTCCATCTACGGCCCTGACGATCCCCTTGTTGCGAGAAAAAAGTCCGTACGAAGCCCTGAAATATTTCCTGACCCCTTCCGCCTTCAAGATCAGCTCTCTACCGCTCATATGACCTTTCCGTTATCCGTCACGTGGTCTCACCAGACAACCAGCAACGGGAGAAATGCCCGTCTCCCGTATCGAACATCGGGGGCTCCTCCCGGAGACACCGGTCTATTCTTTTCGAACACCGGTCGCTGAACCTGCAACCAGCCGGCATCCGGAGAGGGTCAGGCACCCTGCCCGGTATCACATCGAGTCTTTCAACATCGATATCAAGCCTCGGTATGGAGGCCATCAGACCTTCGGTATAGGGATGTTCCGGCCGGGAAAAAAGATCACTCACGGAAGCATTCTCCACGATGACCCCGGCATACATGACCATAACACGTTCGACCATCTGGGCCACTACCGAAAGATCATGTGTGATCAGCAGCACCGACATCTCCATCTCTTCTCGAAGATCAAGGAGAAGTTCCATGATCTGAGCCTGAACAGATACATCGAGGGCGGTGCTCGGTTCGTCGGCTATCAGCAGCCTCGGCTGACAGCTCAGAGCCATCGCTATCATCACCCTCTGTCTCATACCTCCGCTCATCTGGTGGGGGTAGTCGCTGTAGCGTTTCTCCGGATCAGGGATCCTGACCAGCCGCAGCATCTCCACGGCTTTCGCCCTGCTGTCCTTCCTCCCCAGTCCCTGATGAAGACTGATCGCCTCACGTATCTGTTCTCCGCATGTGAATACAGGGTTGAGGCTCGACAATGGTTCCTGGAAGACAATCGAGATATCATTTCCACGGATCCGGCGCATCTCCTTCGCGGTCAGGGTCAGAAGATCCCTGCCATCAAGAATGACCGATCCCGCTGTGATCCTTCCCGGGGGATCGGAGATCAACCTCATGATCGATAACGCGGTGACGCTCTTTCCACAACCCGATTCGCCCACCAGCCCCACAGCCTCACCCTTACCGATCACAAAACTGACATCGTCCACAGCACATGCCGGACCATCTTCGGTCATGAACTCGGTCCTGAGGCCCGTTACTTCAAGAAGGTTTTCCATAGATTCCGCTTCAGCGCTCCTCTGCCGATCATCCGGCTTTTCATGTAAACTGTACAGGATCGAACGAATCTTTCAACCCGTCGCCCAGAAGGTTGTACCCGATGACTGTAGCAATAATAGCTATACCTGGAAAAGTAGAAATCCACCAGGCATTGAGCAGGACATCTCTTCCCTCGAACACCATCTGTCCCCAGCTCGGTGTCGGAGGTGGCACACCCAACCCCAGAAAACTGAGCGCCGCCTCGATCAGTATTATTCCGCCGATACGAAGAGTGGCCGATATGATCATGACCGTTATTGTATTCGGAAGGAGATGCCTGAAGATGATCCTTCTACTGCCCGCGCCCAGAGATTCCGCCGCAATGATGAAATCCTTGTTCCTCAGGGACAATATCTGCCCCCTGACGAGCCGGGCTGTACCCATCCAGCTCGTCGCGCCCAGAAGGACTATCATAAGAAGGACTGACCTCGAAAAGAGAGCAATGCATGTTAAAAGGAGAAAGATCCTCGGTATAGCCATAAGCGCGTCTACAGTCCGCATGATCACCGAATCCACGATTCCCCCGGCATAACCGGCAACAGCCCCGACCAGCGCACCGATGACGACAGCTATCACTACAGCCAGGAGACTTACAGTCAGCGATATCCTCGACCCGTAGAAGACCCTCGACATCACGTCCCTTCCAAATTTATCAGTGCCGAGAGGGTGCGCCATGGACGGAGGATTATGCCGCATGGCCGGAAGATCCCCGTGCTGGACAGGATCGCATGGACTTATTACCGGGGCCAGCAACGCCATCGCGTAGAGACAAAGGACGATCACCGCACCTGCCATACCCATCCTGTTTCGCCTGAACCTCGACCATCCGGACGACCAGAGGCTGTTTCCACTGTTCAGGTCTTCAGCCTTCATCGCCCCCTCCTTCCCGTCGAGATCCTGGGATCCAGCAAGGCGTACCCTGTGTCAGCCAGAAGATTACCGAGGATGACCATCACGGCTACTACGAAATTGATCGCCAGCACGACCGGGTAGTCACGCGAATATATGGCATCGACCATCAGCCCACCCATTCCGGGCCATGAAAATATCTTCTCGACAATGACTGCTCCACCGAGCAGAAAAGGAAGACTCAGCCCCAGTATTGTCACAACCGGGATCGCCGCGTTCCTGAAGGCGTGCTTCATCAGCACCCGTCCCTCGGGAAGCCCCTTGGCTCTGGCTGTCCGAATATAGTCCTCCTTCAGGACATCGAGCATGCTTCCCCTCATATACCTGGCAAGCCCCGCCGCCGAAGCCACACCGAGGACAAAAGCCGGAAGGATGAGGTGTGATAACCTGTCAGCAGACAATTGCAACCCACTCAGACCTGAGACATCCAGTGATTGCATATGTGAAGAGGGCAGTACGCCCAGCTTGAGCGAGAAAAAAAGTATCAGCATAAGCGCGAGCCAGAACGATGGAACAGAATATAAAAAGAGTGAGATGACAGTGGTCAGCCTGTCGAACACCGAATATCTGCGTGCCGCGGAAACCATCCCCAGCATTATTCCAATGACCATATAAAGGAAGAGAGATGCGACAGTGAGTCTCAATGTGTTCGGTATAGCAATTCTCAGCAATTCGCCGACAGGCCTGTTGTATCTCAGGCTCGTCCCGAAGTCGCCCTTCACAAAGCTGCCCGCCCAGCGGAAATACTGTTCCATAACGGGACGATCGAGTCCCAGTTGTTCTCTCATCATCCGAACGGTCTCCGGAGAAATGTCGGGATGGTCGTAACGGGCCATAGGATCGCCGGGCGCGAGATGCATAAGGAAAAATGTGATCGTCAGAACGATCCAGATCAGCAGAAGGGATTGAAGAGATCTCCTGATTAAATACGCGACCATCAGCCCACCTCCTCCGATTTTATCTGATCTGTGAAGGTTGCCATTATCCTGTTCCTTCTGATCTTTCCTGCTCCATGAATTCCGCTGCCTTCGTTTTCGCCCCGGAGGCGATCTTCGTCAGCCCCTCCCCGGATATCGACATTTCGTCGAATCCGATCCCGAAGACGCCCGCGAACGAATCGATGAGGGCCTTCCTGACAGGCACATCCACATCGGTGTTGCCGGTCTCCTCCTCGACACTCGTTATCATCGAAGAGATGTCTTTCCAGTCACCCTTAAGATAATCCACTATCCCGTCCGAAGCGGGTCGCAGGAGAATCGATCCGTGCTGCAGAAAGGCCGAGGCCGTCCTGCGCTGGGCACTTCCCATGATCTTCCGCCCCCCCACACTCACCTCGTGGCGGCTGGTCGAGACAAGGCAGGGCGAGCTGTGACTCTCCCCCCGGGAAAAAGGTCTGCCATTCGATATCCCGGCATCGACACCGACACTTTTCAAGGCGTTGACAATAGCTTTCGATATGTCGAGAAATGTCTTCTGGAGTCCCCCCGGGAAAAAGGGCGGACCGAGAGGGGCCGTGACACTGTATGTCAATTCTCCGGCATGGAGAAGAGCTCTCCCTCCGGTGATCCTCCTCACGAGGTCGATGCCATCGCGGGCCAGCGATCCCATATCGACGATCCGCACGGGATCCTGATGAAACCCGATTGTGACGGCTGGCGGCGAAAACGAATAAAGGCGGAGAACGGGCGACACGTGCCCGTTTTCCGCCTTATCAAGCAGATATTCGTCGACCGCCATGTTGACGGCGCCGCTGAAAGCTTTGTCATCGATGAGAGACCATCTCTTCATCAGGCCTGCTCTCCCTGTCGCAAGTCCGCGAAAGCTTCATCAAGCCGTCTGATCCGGGCATCATGGCTGCCTGGTCTCAA